>CAISYI010000034.1 GCA_903889595.1 uncultured beta proteobacterium | reverse complement strand
TGTTTTTTTAAGTAAAAACAACTAAATTAAGCGGGCCTCAACTTCTTGCGCAATCGCTAAAGAGGAAGTCAAACCAGGCGATTCAATCGCGAACAAATTGATGAGACCAGTATGACCATGATACTGAGCATTATCAATTCTGAAATCGGCAGCGGGCTCACCGGGTTTACTCGTCTTAGCTCTGATCCCTGAATAAGCGGGACTTAATACTCCATCCGGTAAGTCTGGCCAGTAACTACGAATCGCTGCATAAAATTTATTTCCACGCAAAGGGTCAACTGCGTAATCGACTTGGCTCTCTTCTTCAATGTCGAGCCACTCCACATCGGGACCAAACTTCGCTTGTCCGCCAAGATCCATCGTGACATGCACGCCTAGACCACCCGGTTCAGGAATTGGATAAATTAAACGGGCAAATGGGGACTTCATCGCCAAAGAAAAGTAATTCCCTTTAGCGAAGTAAGGCTTTGGTATGAGTGCTTCATCAAAGCCCAGAATTTGCTGAGCAACTTTAGGTGCGCTCATCCCAGCACTATTAATTAAATATTTTGTTTCTAATTGGAAAATAGATCCATCTGCGGTTAGAACGTCTAATATAAAACCGTTCATACCCTCTTGGTTGGGACTTGTCTTGTGTAAAGAGGATTGATAAGCAATCATTCCCCCAGCATCTTCAAATTCACCCAATAAGGAGAGCATATAACTGTGACTATCAATTACACCAGTACTGGCTGACAAAATTGCTTCTTCAACGCGCAATACGGGTTCTAAGGCATTCGCTTGCTTTTTAGTAATGCGGGATAACTGGGGAACTAAATTAGCACAAGCCTTATCCCATATTTTCTCTAAATCCTCGAGTTGGGTTTGATCACTAGCAACAATCAATTTACCGCAGGGATTGTATGGGACGCCATGAGACTTTGCATATGCATGTAAGAGGGCGTTCCCTTTTAGGCAAACTTCTGTTTTGAGAGAGCCCGTAGGATAGTAAATGCCAGCATGCATGACTTCACTATTGCGTGCACTAGTAATAGTGCCAAAACTGGACTCACGTTCTAGTAGGATGGTTTCTTTACCGCTCCTTGCCATTTGCCGTGCAATCGCTAGTCCTACAACTCCAGCTCCAACAACCACGCAATCAACTCGTTCCATGGTTGTCTAAAAAGACCTAGACGTTGAATAAGAAATTCAGTACATCGCCATCTTTAACGACATACTCTTTACCCTCAGCACGCATTTTGCCAGCTTCCTTCGCACCCTGTTCACCTTTGTATTGAAGGTAATCATCAAAACCAATAGTTTGTGCGCGAATGAAGCCTTTTTCAAAATCAGTATGGATGACACCAGCAGCTTGAGGTGCCGTATCACCAATGTGAATGGTCCAAGCACGTACTTCTTTAACACCAGCTGTAAAGTAGGTTTGTAAACCTAAGAGACTAAAGCCAGCTCGAATAACGCGGTCAAGGCCGGGTTCACTCATGCCCATTTCTTGCAAGAACTCAATCTTATCTTCATCTTCTAAGTCGGCAATTTCTGCCTCAATCGCCGCACAGACAGCAACGACAGGCGCATTTTCTAGAGCAGCATGCGCTTTGACAGCTTCTAAATGGGGATTATTTTCAAAACCATCTTCCAATACGTTCGCAACATACATCGCCGGTTTGGCCGTAATTAAACAAAATGGCTTTAACAAGAGCATTTGTTCCGGTGATAAACCCAGCGATCTAACAGGTTTTGCTTCATTGAGGTGAGCAGCCACTTTCGTTAAGACGGATAACAGTGCTGCAGCCTCTTTATCGTTACCCGATTTTGCGGCTTTGGTATATTTTGAAATTGCTTTATCAACGCTGGTTAAATCAGACAAAGCTAATTCGGTATCAATGACCCCGATATCGGAGAGCGGATCAACCCGACCGGCAACGTGAATCACGTTATCGTCTTCGAAGCAGCGTACGACATGCGTAATCGCGTCAGTTTCTCGAATATTGGCTAAAAACTGATTACCAAGTCCCTCGCCTTTAGAAGCACCAGCGACTAAACCAGCAATATCTACAAATTCAACGATCGCAGGTACGATTCGTTCAGGCTTGACGATTTTTGACAGTTCGGATAGACGTGAGTCTGGAACTTCCACGACGCCGACATTGGGCTCAATCGTGCAAAATGGATAATTCTCTGCCGCGATACCAGCTTTGGTAAGCGCGTTAAAGAGGGTGGATTTGCCGACGTTAGGCAGGCCGACGATGCCGCATTTCAATGACATAAGCTATATTGTAATAACATCATATTATGAGTACACAAGAAATTATTATATTAGGTGGTGGAATAGTTGGTAAAACAGCCGCTTTAGCCTTTAGTCAAAAGGGTTTAAAGGTTTTACATATTGCTGCTAATTTTGGTGATAAATCCAACACTAATTCGACGGGTTCTGAAAAAGATGCTTGGAATAGTCGCGTTTATGCAATTTCGCACAGTTCAGAACAGCTATTTAAAGACCTGCAAATTTGGCAAGCAATTGATCCAAGTCGAAGACAAGCTGTCGAACAAATGCGTATTTATGGTGATAGTGGTCAAACTGAAGATGGGATCCACTTTTCTGCATTTGAAGCAAATTTGCCAAAACTTGCCTATATTGTCGAGTCCCAGCAAATTGAAGATGCTCTAGACCTTGCAACGACCTTTTCTAAATTCATTGTTCGTCTTGAAGCAAGTTTTGAGTCGATCTCTATGGATGAGGAGCAGGCCATTGTAAAAACTAACCTTGGCATCTTCAAAGCACCACTCGTCATTGCAGCAGATGGAGCAAACTCATTAGTTCGGACTCAAGTGGGTATTGAGATTTCACAAGATATTTATGAGCATACTGCCATCATCGGAAACTTTGCTTGCGAAAATCAACATTTGCGCACCGCACATCAATGGTTTTTGGACAATGGTGATGTGTTAGCACTACTACCTTTGCCAGATAAAAAAGTCTCAATGGTTTGGTCTACCTCTGAATCAAACGCCGCTCATTTAGTCGATCTAGCCAAAAACGACCCCGATCTTTTTTCTCAAACCATAAGTTCTCAAGCACAAGGTATGCCACTTCAGGCCTTGGGTAAATTGCAATTACTGAACCAAGTAAAGACTTATCCGCTCAAACGCCAAAGAGCAAAGCAGTTTATCGGCCCTAACCTGGATCCAAAAGTTGTTTTACTCGGCGACGCGGCTCATGTGATGCATCCTCTAGCGGGCCAAGGTTTGAACCTAGGTCTTCGTGATATCAGAGACCTTGTCAAAACAATCACCGAAAAAGAAACTTTTAGAAAGATTAATGACCGTGTATTACTTCGCCGTTATGAACGAGCCCGCGTAGCGGATGTGGATGCTATTTTAGGCGTAACCCATCATTTACACCGATTGTTTATGAGAAATGACTCAGCGTTGAAATGGCTTCGAAATACCGGAATGCGTCTTCTCAATCAACAAAGTAACATTAAAAAACAATTGATTGCGAAAGCTTTAGAATAGAGTTTTATTGCTCTAGCTACAATGTACTTCGATAGTGGCTAGAGTATTTTAATCAATAGGAATGACCATCATGCGCACCTTTCAAATTTATCTGGCATTTTTTCTGGGTTCTTTGTCAATTTTGAGCTCGGCTCAATCCAACGATAAGATCAAAACCGAATTACAAAAGCAACTGGGTGCAAATGTACAAATTAAAAGTATCTCGCCATCGCCTATTCCGGGGATTTTTGAAGTTGTTGCAAACAATACCGTGGTGTACACCGATGCATCTGCAAAGTATTTAATTCAGGGCAGCATTGTTGAATTAAAAACGGGTACTAACCTCACAGAACAAAAAGAAGACGAACTTAATAAAATCAAATTTACAGATTTACCAATGAAAGATGCCTTGAGAACGGTTAGGGGCGACGGAACTCGCGTTATCGCTGTGTTTGCTGATCCAAATTGTGGTTATTGCAAAACCTTGGAAAAAAATCTATTAACCATGGATAACATTACCATTTTTACCTATTTAATTCCAATTCTGTCTGCCGACTCAACGGCCAAGTCAAAAGCGATTTGGTGCAGTGCTGAACCAAGCAAAGCATGGATCAACTGGATGACTCAACAGGTTCCACCCCAAGCCGCGAAAGCAGATTGTGTTAACCCCTTAGATAGAAATTTAGCTCTTGCCAAAAAATATGGCGTAACCGGAACGCCAGCAATTTTCTTTAGCGACGGCACTAGAATTCCTGGGGCTGTTTCAAAAGAAACTATTGAAAAGAAATTTGCAGAATTAATCGTTAAAAAATAATCTCCTTATTTATGGCAGACATTCAGTACACCATATTTCCCATTGATGGACTTGGTCACTATTTTGAGGTCGAATTACTGATTTCGAACCCGAACCCTTTTGGTCAAAAAATTCAGCTGCCCAATTGGATTCCTGGCAGTTATATGACGCGTGATTTTGCAAAAAATATCTTGTCCATGCGTGCTTTTCGTCAAGACAAGAATCAAGTCTTTAAAGAGCCCCTACACCTTTTGCAAACCAACTCTGATACTTGGGAAATTGAAGCATCGGATGGTCCAGTTTTAATTAAATCAAAAATTTATGCATTCGATAATTCAGTTCGGACTGCCTTTTTGGATTCCGAACGTGCTTTTTTTAATTTTAGTAGTTTGTGTTTTCAAGTCGTAGACCAAACGCATAAGCCAATTGATTGTTATCTACAAAATACTCCTCTGACAAAAGCTTGGGAAGTGATTACTACCCTACAGAGTAAAAAAGTTGATAAACGCGGTTTTGGCTTATATTATGCCCCTCAATACGACGCCTTAATTGACCACCCTGTTAGCTTAGGGCGTTTTTCTAAAGTGGCTTGGC
>CAISYI010000033.1 GCA_903889595.1 uncultured beta proteobacterium | reverse complement strand
GCTACGGCAGTAGCAATATAAATATCAAATAACTTGAATGCTACAAAAAATGCAGCAATGGGAAGAATTTCTAATAGCAATTTAATCATTAATCGTTCGAATCAAATTTGAGGGAAGCTGAATTAATACAATAGCGAAGGCCCGTTGGTTGTGGTCCATCTTCAAAAACATGCCCTAAATGCGCATCACAATTTTGGCAACGAACTTCCGTTCTAAGCATTCCATGAGAATTATCTCTAATTTCTTCGATCGGTGCGTTCTCTTTAGGCACAAAAAAACTAGGCCATCCACAACCCGCGTCAAATTTTGAATCAGATTCAAATAATGGCGTACCGCAACAGATGCATTGATAAGTTCCCTTATCCCAAAAATCCGAATACTTACCAGTAAATGGTCTTTCTGTAGCTGCTTCTCTGGTCACCGCATATTCAATCGGACTTAATTCGGCTTTGTATTGCTCATTCGATTTCTTGGACATAGATAAAACTCGTTAAGTTGATAAAAGACTTTTAGATTATATTAGGTTTCGTTTTTGTTCAAATTGCAACACTTTGCTACTAAAAGGATACCTTTTAAATATGAATAAGAATACATTACTTTGAGAAGAAACAGCGTTGAGACTTTAGAAGTTAGAATAAGATACTTTATATTTAGATATCACCCAAAATGACAAGCATAAACGGTACTAACGAAACCAGTAATTTTCCAAAAGATATAGACGTGCCATTCTTGAAATTATTAGGTGTTCAACTTCAAAAAATGACTGATGGTGAGGGTGTCGTTAGCCTTTCCATCGAAGAAAAGCATTTAAATACATGGGGCACCGTGCATGGTGGAGCATTATTAACTATGGCTGATGCAGCTATGGCAATTGCTGCTAGGGCTGGTGATCCTGATGACCGAAGCGTAGTCACCATCGAATTGAAAAACATGTTTATGTTGACTCCCACTGGAACTATAAGGGTCGTGGGCAATATCGTTCAGAGATCTGTCACGATGGCTTTTTGTGAAGCCAAAGTCTATGATGAAAATAACAAAGTATGTTGCATGGCAACGGGTACGTTCAAGTACTTTAAAAAAATGGCGAGTAGGGATGCCAGTGGTGCAAGAGTTGTCAAAGAGGACCAGCTCTCAATTTGAGTTAGTTTGAGTTGATTGATTAAATTGGCCTTCAAAAATTGAAGTTTTTTCATCTGAGTTAGCGTCATAGGAGCGTTCTATCATTTGGAATGTCCCATCTTTTCTTACTCTAAGTAAGGAGCTTGAGCGGGTTCCATAATTTTCAGTTTTGATGAAAATAGGAGACAATGCTCTTTCCCATTCGATATTGACGCCAGTTGATGGAAGCTCTTCGTCGCTAGGACGACTGTCATTCTTTAATAAGCGAAAATAATGTTCAGGATGATCTAACTTACCAGTATCCATCGCCAATGCCTGAGCAAAGGAGGCAACTCCACTCCGAACTTTTGGCCAAGGTGTGTCTAGCATCGCATTAGATATTCCGTAAACACCAGGGTTAACCGGGACCGGATTCATTACTTTTCTGTGCCGGATTTTGTCACCGACAAGTAGACGATTACTTAACCAGCTCAAATGACTTTTCTCGCCAAGTGAAATATCACCTAAAAGTAAATTAAAGCCGTTGTATTGCAAAAAGGACTTTTCATTTTGCGCAATAAAATCTTGAGTACTGTTAGGATGTGTCAGATATTTTGCTGTAAGTTCCCCCCGTGTTCGCATTTCAGGGTTTTTTTCACTAGGTGCCCGAATATTCGTGACAGCAGCAAACTTACCCTGCAAAGATAAGCCCAAAGCCGTGCCAGGAATACCTAAAACATCAGCAGCATCTCTTGAACCTAAAATGTGTGGCGCATCACTCCAATATCCGATTGGATGAGTTGGTCTTTCATAAAACTCATCTCGATTGGCAGCTACCACCAATGAATATTCAGGATGAGAGTTCCAAGCAAATAAAATTAAACACATACAATTTTTGGGACTAAATTTCTAATAATGGATAAGGGGGATTAAAGATTTCAGTAATTTTTAACAATCCAAGCGCATCGCTACGAATCACTAAATCATTATTTACAAAGTTTAGCATTACTTCAATTTGGAGAAAATATCCCTGCTTATTTTCATTAAATGCGGATAATACAATGACACCTACTTCTTGGTCTGGATTTTCTTTGGAGTAAACAAGGGTACCTGGCAAAACGTCATGATCTAAGCCAATGTTAGCCAATATGAACCCAATCATCAATCTTCTTTTAATGGTGCCTAAATATTGACTTCTAGCAACGATTTCCTGACCAGGATAGCAACCCTTTTTAAAATCAACTCCAC
Organism: uncultured beta proteobacterium; assembly: GCA_903889595.1. Lineage (GTDB taxonomy): Bacteria > Pseudomonadota > Gammaproteobacteria > Burkholderiales > Burkholderiaceae > Polynucleobacter. The sequence goes on along the minus strand of CAISYI010000033.1, from coordinate 7,917 downwards.
CAACGGATTCAAAATTAACCATTTGTGGCACAAAAAGATCTTTGGTTGCGTTTGTGATCCTTGGAATCCCACTGATTGCTTCTAGTAGCTTCCAATTCAGCCCATTATCAACAGACAGTTCGTCTAGGGGCAATTGATTACTGGCAATAAGAGTTCTTTGATATTGAACATCTAAATAGTTAACAGATGGTAATTTACAAATAAAGTTCATTTGTGGGGAATGTTCCAATTCATGATCATGAATCTTGCCAAAAATTTTCCAAGTATCGTCGAGCAACTGAATTTCTACCTTAGACCGTAACTTGTACATAGAGAGTTTTTTTGAGAACTCCAAAGAAATATCACTACTTATCCATAATAAAAATTCGCTGGGTGTTGGGGTCGTTACCCAAAAACTAGCTTGCAGCCTACCCTTGGGTGAGCAAAACCCTGACAAAGTGCCAACTTCTAAGTTCGTTTTTTGGATATCCGAGGTAAGTAAATTTTGCAAAAAAGTTTTTGCGTCATCTCCAAGAACACGAATGACCTTTAAATCATTCAACAATGCAAATTTACTTATATTCATGATGGCTTTTAAAAGAGGATTGGTAGCTGTTTGTGTTTAAATAAAGACTTAAGAATTAAGGTCAATACCTTGATAGAATACTTTAAAACATTTTAAATTGCCATGAATCTACAAGCACAGCATTACCCAGGGATTTTTATTACTTTTGAAGGCATTGATGGTGCTGGTAAAAGTACGCATATCAATCACTTTGCTAAAAAATTACAAGAAAAATATCCTCATAAAAAAATCATACTAACTCGCGAGCCTGGCGGTACAGATTTAGGTGAAAAACTTCGCGCTGAATTATTAAACCAACCAATGCATCCTGAAACAGAAGTGCTTTTGATGTTTGCTGCAAGAAGAGAGCACCTCGCTCAAGTCATTGAACCTGCTTTAATGGCCGGTGATATTGTTATCTCAGACCGATTTACTGATTCTTCATTTGCCTACCAATGTGGTGGACGTGGGATTTCGGTTGAGCAGTTAAATACTCTTGAAAAATGGGTACAAGGTCGGATTATTAATAATCAGGCTTATGAAATCCAACCTAACAAAACCTTTTTGTTTGATTTATCAGTTGAAATTGCTCAAAAAAGAAGAGAACAGACCAGAACACCAGATAAGTTCGAGCAATTGGATACCCACTTTTTTAATAAAGTTCGAAATGAATATTTACGCAGAGCAGATGTTTTTCAAAATCGGATCAAAATTATTGATGCCAGTTTAAGTATTGAAGACATTCAAAAAATCATGGACCTTGAAGTTGTAACTTTATGACCTCCGAACTTAAAGTTAGCAAAGGAGAGAAGACTTTCGAACAAGGCCTAGATCTATATCCTTGGTTTAAAAAGTTTTATCAAGAGTTTGTCGACAATGGAGTACCTAATTCACTGTTAATTTATGGTGAAAAAGACATTGGAAAATTAAACTTTGCTCTTTATTTAGCCAATTATCTGCTTTGTGAAAATAAAAAAAATGGTAACCCATGTTTTGAATGCCAAGCTTGTAAATGGTACTCTATGGCGAATCATCCAGATTTCTTTCCCATTCTTCCAGAAGACTCTTACGATTTACTTCCTTTTAAAGTCAACCCAGAGACGATTGTTAGTAACTCTTCCGATGATAAAAAACAAAGTAAATACATTCGGATTGACCAAGTTCGAGATATTCTATCTGTCAATGAGTTAAGCTCCTATCGAGGTGGGATGCGTGTTATCTTAATTTATCCAGTTGAAGCGATGCGAGAAGAAGCTGCTAATTGTTTGCTTAAATCTTTAGAAGAGCCAGGCTCTAATGTTTTTTACATTTTGGTTAGTCATCGTTTAGAAAGTATCCTACCAACGATTCGTTCGCGCTGTAGACTGTTGGCTCTACCTAAACCCGCTCAAGACATCTCCATTGATTGGTTAATAAAGCAAGATCAGCTATCTAATCAGTCCAAAGATCATTTAGAAGCCCAACTTCTTGAAATGGAGAGATCACCCTTAAAGGTTCTTAAGGCTTTAGAGGGTAAATCTTTTAATAGTTCCCAAATGTTGGATGAGCTTAGTAATCCAAATGGTATTGATCATGCGAGATGTGTAGATTTATTAAATCAGGCCCAGTTATCTGACCTTTTAGTATGCCTTCAAAAGTGGTGTATCGACATGTATATGGTTTATTCAGGCCTATTACCTAGATATTTTCCAAGTAGGGAAGGTGTGTTTCATCATAGGGTCAAGAATTTAGACATTAATGGTTTGAATCAATTTTTAAAAATTTTGATTCAGGAGTTAAAATTATCAACTCATCCTTTATTCCCCAAAGTACAGTTGGAGTCTGTTTTATCAAAATATGCTCAACTTTTCAAAAGTTAAACAAACTTTAAGTCCATTTTATGTTCATTGATTCACATTGCCATTTAGATTTTCCGGATTTTGAAAATCGCCTTCCTGAAATTTTTGAAACTATGGAAAAACAATTGGTTACTAAGGCACTTTGTATTAGTGTCGATATCCCCGATTTCCCCAAAGTTCTTGCCTTAGCAAAGCAATATTCTCACCTGTATGCCACGGTTGGTGTTCATCCTGATTATGAAAATACTCCTGAGCCCACTTTAGAATGGTTGTTAGAGGAAGCAAAGGAGCCTAAAGTAATCGGTATTGGAGAAACCGGTCTGGATTACTACAGAATGGCGGACAAATCCTATACCGAACTCGAATGGCAAAGAGAGCGCTTTCGAACACATATTGAAGCCTCAAAAATCACAAAGAAACCTTTAATCGTTCACACAAGAGAAGCCTCTGCAGACACAATTGCGATTTTGAGAGAGTCTGGACAAGGACAGGTTAATGGCGTGATGCATTGCTTTACTGAAAATATTGAAATTGCAAAACAGGCAATAGACCTAGGGTTTTATATCTCTTTTTCAGGTATTGTGACTTTCAAAAATGCCCTTCAAATCAAAGAGACTTGTAAATACGTTCCATTTGATCGGATGTTAATTGAAACAGACTCACCCTATTTAGCACCTGTTCCTTACCGAGGAAAAACTAACGAGCCTGGTTATGTTAGTTATGTTGCTAGTTACATTGCAAGCTTAAAAGATAGTAATGTAGAAGAAGTGGGTAGGGTAACAAGTAATAATTTCTATGAATTATTTAATGTGTCACCTTAATGCGTCTTAGCCTTTTATCCCTTTCTTTATTTTCTTTACTTAGCTTTATTGCAACGCCCGCTTATTCTTTCCAAGAATACGACTTTAAAGTATTAAATGCCCGGAATAAAGATCAATTTGTCATTAAGGAGATTGATCGTTTTTTTAAAGCTATAGAACTTGATGATGTTGAAGAAGTTAAAAAAATAGAATATAAACAATATCTTACAAATAATACTAAAAGTAAATATGGCAATTCAGCACTAGTTTATGCAATTCAAGAGAATTCTCAAAAAGTTTTTACATATCTGTCGCAAAGCACTGATTTTAATGTAAATAATGAAAATAACGCTGGTGAAAATCCATTGATGATGGCAGCTTTTATGGGGAATGCCAAACTCGTGAAGTTTTTATTAGACAATCGTAAGGCTACGGTCAATAAAGATGGTTGGAGTCCAATTCATTACGCAGTAATACGTGGTGATCTTGAAATTGTTAACAGCTTGATTAATGCAGGTGCGGAAGTTGATGCATTATCGCCAAACGAATCAACACCATTAATGTACGCGTCAAGATATGGGCATATCCGGGTTGTTAAGTTGTTATTAGACAAGGGAGCTGATTTATCTGCAGTAAACAGTCAGGATTTAACACCCATAGATTTTGCAAGGATGTATAACCAGAATGAGATTGCTAGAGGTTTAGAATCTCGCTGGTTTAAGTTGTATAAAGTGGAATACGAGCCTTTAGTGGATAATTTACCAAAGCCTTAATTATTTGATATTAATTAATGTGCGTATAATATTTATTATGTTAAACAAGATATGTTATTAGGATTGAACTAGATGAAAATGCTTCATACGATGTTAAGGGTTACAAATCTGGAGGCATCGATCACCTTCTACACAAAAGTACTAGGAATGAATCTTCTTAGAACAACCGATCGACCAAGTCAAAAATATAGTTTGGCTTTTCTTGGCTTTGAAGAAGGTAATAAATCAGGACAGGCAGAAATTGAGCTTACTTATAATTACGGCGTTGAACAATATGAACATGGTAGTTATTACGGCCATATTGCCCTCGGGGTTGAAGATGTCTATAAAACCTGTGAAACGATTAAACAGCATGGTGGCAAAGTGACCCGTGAAGCTGGACCTGTAGCGGGTGGAAATACACTCATTGCTTTTGTACAGGATCCTGATGGGTACAAAATTGAGCTCATCCAGTTAGGAACTCACGGTTCGGAGACAAATTCATGAACATACAATTAAAAGATAATACTGTCGATTCACCCTGCATTGGTATCTGCTCTACTCTATTTGATGACGTGTGCAAAGGGTGCGGCCGTACGATATTAGAGGTCTCAACTTGGGTTGCGATGGATGCTGAAGAGAAAAGAAAAGTTTGGGAAAGAATCACTGCTGAAGGAACAGCAATGCGATTTAAGGGTTAATTTAAGTTAAAAATTATTCAATTCCCCAAGAATCATCTTGGGGAATACTAGAAAAAGTTAACCTAAGCAGCCTCTTTAGTACTGAGATAATCTTCATAACTTCCTGAAAAATCTGATATTTTTCCGTCCATACCAACCTCTAAAATACGATTTGCTAGCCCAGATACAAACTCACGATCATGGGATACAAAAATCAAGGTTCCAGTAAATTTCTCAAGGGAAATCTGTAAACTTTCAATAGATTCCATATCCATGTGGTTCGTTGGTTCATCGAGTGCCAAAACATTGTGTTTGCCAAGCATCAATTTACCCCAAATCATTCTTCCCTTTTCTCCTCCAGATAAAACCTTCACAGACTTTGTAATATCTGGTCCAGAGAATAGTAGACGTCCTAAAGTACTACGGATAATTTGATCATCGTCCCCTGCTTTTGCCCACTCTGCCATCCAATCAGATAAATTGGTATCCTTCGGGAAACATTCGCTAGTATCTTGTGGCATTACACCAACGTTGGCATGCTCTGCCCATTTAACTTTACCGTGATCAACTGGAACACCGTTAAAACGTTCATTCAAAATACTATTGAGTAAAGTTGTTTTACCCGCACCATTTTGACCAATAATTGCTACTCGTTCACCTGGCTGGATCGTAAGATTGAAATTATTAAAAATTTTCCGATCATAGGTTTTAGTCATGTCTGCACATTCAACAGCAATATTATGTAAAACTTTTTCGACTTCAAACCGAATGTAAGGGTTTTGACGAGAAGAAGGCTTAATATCAGCCACTTCAATTTTTTCCATTTGTTTTTGACGTGAAGTTGCTTGTCTAGCTTTTGACTTATTTGCGGAGAATCTACGGACAAAGTCCTGTAACTCTGCAATTTTGTCTTTAGCTTTAGCATTGTCAGACATTTGCTGGGCACGTGCTTGGGCAGATGCCAACATGTAATCATCGTAATTGCCTGGATAAACGCGTAAGGTGCCAAAGTCCATATCTGCCATATGAGTACAGACAGAATTTAAAAAGTGACGATCGTGAGAAATAATCACCATCGTGCAATTTCTTTCATTTAGGACGTCTTCTAACCAATTAATAGTATGAATATCCAAGTTGTTGGTAGGCTCATCTAGGAGTAAAACATCTGGATCAGAGAAGAGTGCTTGAGCTAGCAATACGCGAAGTTTCCAACCTGGCGAAATAGCGCTCATGGGTCCTTGATGTTGATCAATCGAGATACCAACCCCCAATAACAACTCCCCTGCTTTTGCTTCTGCCGTATAGCCGCCATACTCAGCAAACTTTGCCTCAAGTTCAGCTGCGTGCATGTAATCATCTTCAGTGGCTTCTAGATTTGCGTAAATTGCGTCGCGCTCTTGCGCCGCCTGCCACATTTCATTATGACCCATCATGACCACATCAAGAACACGTAAATCTTCGTAAGCAAACTGATCCTGTCTTAACTTACCCAAGCGAATATTAGGTTCCAACATGACATGACCTGAACTAGGTTCTAGCTCACCACCTAAAATTTTCATAAAAGTGGACTTGCCGCAACCATTTGCGCCGATTAAGCCATATCGGTTGCCATTACCAAATTTAACGGTAATGTTTTCAAAAAGCGGCTTTGCGCCGAACTGCATGGTAATGTTTGATGTTGATAGCACGTGAGATACCCGTATGTACGAAATGAATGAGCGAAATATAGCTTCAGAGAAGCAACATTTTACCGTTTTTTCATCAATTAATCAAAGCCTAACTCGCTTTGTAAAGATGAAAACCTTCCGAGTTAAGCTCTAAATCAACATAACTCCCCACCTCAATAGTCACTTTTTTGGGAATATGGCCGAAAGGTAAACCCTTCAAGAGTAAGGTTTTATGCCCACGATTGTTTAACTCTCTCTGAATGTTGCCAAGTGCCACGTTAAAGTCATAGTCCTGATCTAGCTCTGTTAAGCGATATTCGGAAAAATCACCAAGTAAGACTGCCTGTTGAGAACCCAAAACACCTGCATCTAATAATTGCCAAAGCATTCTCTCTATGCGGTAAGGATGTTCATTCACATCTTCCAAGAAAAGAATACCCTGCTCAATATTCTTTGGAAAATAAGGAGTACCCAGCAAATTTTGAACTAGTGAAAGATTCCCACCCCAAATCATGGCATTTTTTATTTGACGAGGTTGGTCGACGAATTCTTGAGAGCTAGAAATTTCAATATCAAAAACTTGATTGATCACAATATCGACAAAATGAGCATAAGTGAAGTCACCTGAATGCATATCTGAACGAGAAAAATCAAAATTCAACATGGGACCAGCATAACTCCTAGCTCCCGCTTTACTTAACATACCTAATTGGAGCCCTGTAATATCACTATGTCCAACTATCTTTAGCCCCTTTTGCACTGCCCTACCTAGTTTTTGCCAGTCAATGAGATGCATAATCTGATTAAGACCAAAACCGCCCCTAGTGGCTAATGCAATCATGGGGCCATATTGATCTACTTTGTCATCCAGGGAATTGATTTCGTCAGCACGTTCTTGAGCAGACCCAGCAAAGCGTTGAAATTGTCTAGAAAAGATTTCAGTATTCAACACCTTAAAACCTTGTTGCTCTAAAAAAGCTACACCCTTTTGCGTATCTAATGGATTCATTAATCTACCAGACGGTGAGAAACAGTAAATTGTTTTAGGCATTACTAAATTCTTTGTCTGTGGTTGGTTAATTAGTGACATGGTTTGGATGTAGTTTAATTATTAGCTCGTTTATTTCTAAAAAAAGTTTTTAACAGATGGGCGCATTCATCTCCTAAGATACCACCCTGTACATCAGTATGGTGATTGAGTTTGCTTTCCCCAAATACATTTAAAACAGATCCTGCGACTCCAGTTTTAGGATCAAAAGCGCCAAAAAATACTCTAGAAATTCTAGCATTCATGATGGCGCCTGCGCACATAAGACAAGGCTCTAAAGTGACATATAAGTCTAACCCTGGCAATCGATAATTAGAAAGTTTTTTTCCAGCTAGTCGTAATGCATTCATTTCAGCATGAGAGGATGGATCTGAATCCAGAATGGGCTGATTGTGTGCCTGGGCAATTAACTCGTTTTGATAAACAATCACTGCACCTACTGGAATTTCATTCTTATTAGCAGCAAGCTCAGCCTGCTCCATTGCCAAGCGCATCCAATGTTCATGAGATGTTGAATTTTCACTCTTCAATCACATCTGCCCAACAATTTGGTGTTTCATACAACCTTAAACGCTGAAGTTTTATTTT
>CAISYI010000032.1 GCA_903889595.1 uncultured beta proteobacterium | reverse complement strand
GGTCAAGGGATTGAAGTTATTACTGGTAGTCACGCACCATATCAATATCATGAGTATGAAAAAGTGGCATTACGCTACGGTTTTTATGCTTCTAGGGGGGCTGATTTTCATTCACCAGATGAGAGTCACACGGATTTAGGTACACTTCCAATGTTGCCTTCTTCTTTAAAACCAGTCTGGTCATTATTCAACTTTAATTAATTATGTTTGCTGAACGCGTTATTTCTGGAATGCGCCCGACGGGCTCTCTGCACCTTGGTCACTATCACGGGGTTCTTAAAAATTGGATTCGTTTGCAATCCGAATACCCTTGCTTTTTCTTTGTGGCAGATTGGCATGCTTTAACCACGCATTACGACAGTCCTGAGATCATTGAAGCTTCGGTATGGGATATGGTGGTTGATTGGCTTGCAGCCGGCGTTGATCCGACGCAAAGCACTTTATTTATTCAAAGTCGCGTACCCGAGCATGCGGAACTATTCTTACTCCTCTCGATGGGTACTCCTTTAGGATGGTTAGAGCGTGTGCCAACCTATAAAGATCAGATAGAAAAACTCAAAGAAAAAGATTTACAGACCTATGGCTTTTTAGGCTATCCATTACTGCAAGCGGCTGATATTTTAATGTACCGTGCCCAGCAGGTTCCTGTTGGTGAGGATCAAATTCCCCATGTGGAAATGACTCGCGAAGTTGCTAGACGTTTTAACCATCTTTACGGACGTGAAGCTGGTTTTGAAGAAAAGGCAATGATCGCTGCCAAAAAGCTCAGTGGTAAAAGAACTAAACTATATCTTGAAGCCAGAACTGCCTTTCAAGAGAAGGGTGATCAGGAAGCACTGGAAACAGCTAAAGCGATTGTGCATGAAGATCAAAGCTTATCGATGGGTGATCGTGAAAGATTATTTGGCTATCTTGAAGGGTCGAGAAGAATTATTTTGGTTGAACCACAGGCTTTGTTAACACCGGCATCCAAAATGCCAGGCCTAGATGGTCAAAAGATGTCGAAATCGTATCAAAATACGATCTCTATGCGGGAAAGTGAAGAGTCCATCACGAAAAAAGTGAAGACTATGCCAACCGATCCAGCTCGGGTTAGAAGAACCGATCCCGGAAATCCAAAGCATTGTCCAGTGTGGCAATTGCACGAGGTTTATTCCGATGAGACGACCAAAGCTTGGGTGCAAAAGGGCTGTCAGAGTGCGGGGATTGGTTGTATTGAATGTAAAGAGCCTTTGATAAAAAGTATCTTAATAGAGCAGCAGCCAATGCTTGAAAGAGCTCAAAAATATTTGGATGATCCAAGTTTGTTAAGAGCGATTATTGCCGATGGTTGTGATAACGCTCGTAAAGTGGCGCAAGAAACGATGCGAGATGTGCGCGAGGCGATGGGTCTTGATTACTCCTAATGGTGTTGCCCCATCAGATTGGGTGAAGAGGTTTATTTCTTTAATCCCACAAACTGAGAAGGGCTTTGTTCTTGATTTGGCTTGTGGCAGCGGACGCCATAGTATGTTAGCCCTAGAGCAAGCATATCAAGTACTTGCTGTCGATTTAAATACTAGCCCCATCTTAGAACTGAAGCAATCATTACCGATACACTTGCAAAATCGTTTGCAAGTCTTGGAGCTTGATTTAGAGGCGCCAGATTTTCCGTTACTGCCAGAAGCTTATCCAATCAATGGCGTCATGGTGACAAACTATCTATATCGTCCGCATATCCAGCAATTACTGGACCTAATATTGCCAAGTGGTGTCATTATTTATGAAACCTTTGCATTAGGTAATGAACAGTTTGGAAAGCCCTCAAATCCTGCTTTTTTGTTACATAAGGATGAGTTGTGGCAATATATTCAGGCGCGAAATGACTTTTCTGTCGTATCTTTTGAACAGGGCTATTTGGAAAGACCAAAACCTGCCATGATTCAAAGGATTTGTGCTGTAAAGCGAAACATCATTGGGCT
>CAISYI010000031.1 GCA_903889595.1 uncultured beta proteobacterium | reverse complement strand
CTTAGAATACTGTCTATAGCATGCAGTATTATCACTTTTCAATATCCGAGGCGAATGACCCAATATGGCTAAAAAAATCTTAATCCTAGGTGTAAACGGTTTTATCGGTCACCATCTTTCCAAGCGTATCTTAGAGACTACGGATTGGGAAGTTTACGGTATGGATATGCAAAATGATCGACTCGGTGACATCATCAATCATCAAAGGATGCATTTTTTCGAGGGTGATATTACGATTAACAAAGAGTGGGTTGAGTATCATGTGCGTAAATGTGACGTCATTTTGCCCTTGGTGGCAATTGCGACGCCTGCGACTTATGTGCAGCAACCACTCAAAGTATTTGAGCTTGATTTTGAAGCTAATTTACCGATTGTTCGCTCTGCCCATAAATATGGCAAACACCTCGTCTTCCCCTCAACATCTGAAGTTTACGGTATGAGTACAGACGCTGAATTTGACCCTGAGTCTTCACCGCTGATTTATGGCCCAATTAATAAACCAAGATGGATTTATGCTTGCGCGAAACAGTTAATGGACCGCGTCATTTGGGGATATGGAATGGAAGGCTTACGCTTTACCCTTTTCAGACCTTTTAACTGGATTGGTCCTGGTCTAGATAGTATTTATACAGCAAAGGAAGGATCCTCACGCGTAGTTACTCAATTTCTAGGTCATATTGTTCGCGGTGAACCGATCAATTTAGTCGATGGTGGTATGCAAAAAAGAGCATTTACCTACATTGACGATGGCATTGATGCTTTGGCTTTGATTTTAGAAAACAAAAATGATATTGCTAATGGCAAGATTTATAACATTGGTAACCCAACTAACAACCATTCTGTCAAAGAATTGGCAAATATGATGTTAGCCATTGCCAATCGGATTCCTGAGTATCAAGCATCTGCTAAATTGGTCAACGTGCAAGAAACGACGGCGAACGCGTACTATGGGACAGGTTACCAAGACGTACAAAACCGCGTGCCAAAAATTGAAAATACGATGGCTGAATTAGGTTGGAAGCCCACCACAACGATGGAAGATGCCCTTGAGCATATTTTCGAAGCCTATCGTCTTGATGTGGCCCATGCGCGCAGTTTAGTGGATCATTAATTGACGCAAGTACGCTTTAATATGCGGAACTTTGGGAATACCTACTGATGGGACGGATTGCGCTCAAAATCGACGTCGACACCCTGCGGGGGACGCAAGAAGGCGTACCTCGCTTACAAAAATTACTAGACACGTATCAGTTGCAAGCCACTTTTTTATTTAGCTTGGGTTTTGATCATACGGGTTGGGCTTTCAAGAATATTTTTAAACCTGGCTTTTTCCAAAAGGTTTCTCGTACATCAGTGATTGAGCATTATGGTCTTAAAACCTTAAGTTACGGTATTCTCTTACCCGCCCCAGATATTGGTAAAAAAGCACGTGCAGAAATGCAATCCGTAGCAAAAAGTGGCCACGAAGTTGGGATTCATACTTGGGATCACCGAGTTTGGCAAGACCATGTTCGAGATGCTACACCAGAGTGGACTTTGCAACAAATGAATCTAGCTTGGGATCGCTTTACTGAAATTTTTAAAGAAGTACCAAAAACACATGGTGCGGCGGGTTGGCAAATGAATCCAACGGCTATTGCGCATCTTGATACTTGGCAAATGAAGTACTCCTCTGATGGTCGTGCGCCGCTCAATCTAGTTCCCTACAGGGTTAAGTTAGACGGCATGAAAACTTGTCAACATATTCAATACCCGACCACTTTGCCAACCTTAGATGAGTTAATTGGGGTCGATAATATGACAGGTGAAGATGTCATTAAACATCTATTAGCGCTGACTGCAAGTAACCCAAATGATCAAGTGTTTACTCTGCATGCTGAGCTAGAAGGTCAAAAATTCTTACCCCTTTTCGAACAACTTTTAAAGGGTTGGATAAGCCAAGGGCATGAACTAGTTAGTATGCAAGCGTTACATCTTTCTTGGCAAAAAACGGGACAATTACGGCATCTCATTGAATTGCCATTTACGTGGGGAGAAATCCCCAATCGTAGTGGGGAATTAATGCTAATGCCCAATGATTCATTTATTTAACTTATTATTACTAAACAAGTTAAATGTTTCAAAATGGTAAAAATCATATTTTCGATTTGATCTTAATAACATGGCAAAATTAGAGTAATCAATATATAAGGGCCTTTAAAATGACAGTGCAAATTGGCGAATCAATCCCCCAGTGTTCTATCCAAGCGACAACAGGTTTAGTTTTCGAACCAAGCTCCTTTTTAGGAAAAAAACTGGTTTTATATTTTTATCCGAAAGATGCAACGCCTGGATGTACTGTAGAAGCTGGTAATTTTAGAGATACGATTGATGAATTTACCAAAGCGAACGCAGTGATTGTGGGCGTTTCTCGCGATTCACTCAAGTCACACGAAAACTTTAAAAGTAAACACGAATTACCATTTGAACTCGTAGCTGATGTGGACGAAGTTTTATGTAGTATTTTTGAAGTCATGAAAATGAAAAACATGTATGGCAAGCAAGTAAGAGGCTTAGACAGAAGCACCTTCCTCTTTGATTCTAAAGGGATTTTACGTCATGAATGGCGTGGCATTAAGGTTCCAGGGCATGTTGAAGATGTTTTAAAAACAGTGGTTGCAATGTCTTGAAATTTGGGCTAATGTATTCTTAATGCTAAGAAAACGATGTAAGTCCCTTTTCAACCACTTTCTTGAATTACTTTCTCAAGACAGGTCCTTAGCCCTCCAAAATTTGTACCCTGTAATTCAAGCCTTTTCCGGTATTAATCAAATCTTTAAGTCGTCCTGGTGGCTTTTTCAACTGACAGCAATATTTCGTCAGTTTATTAATCCGTTCGGGCGCATTTTTATTATCTTTCTCAACAAATCCCTTAGGAGTTAATGCATGCCTTTGCCCCCAGCACCCAATCAAGCAGCTGATGAACTCAATTTACCTCGCATGCGTAAACCTGACCTTAACAAGCCACCAAAACCTCAAATGGCGGTAGTGGCTGACGAAGAATCTTTTCTAGAAAATTTCGAACCAGAATCGCCAAGCGCAAACAACGAGATTCCTCAAGTTGCTACTACCATTGCAAAAGAGGCAATTAAGCGTATCAAGCAAGAAACGAATCGCCCCACAAAACCTAAATCGACCAAGATATCTTCTTCAAAAAAACGTTTATTTGTCTTAGACACTAACGTACTCATGCACGATCCCTCTTCTTTATTCCGCTTTGAAGAGCATGATGTATATTTGCCAATGACAACTCTTGAAGAGTTAGATAACCATAAAAAAGGCATGAGTGAAGTTGCCCGTAATGCGCGTGCGGTAAGCCGCTCTATGGATGGCTTGGTTGATGGTACGAGTGGCTTACTCAACGAGGGAATTCCCCTGGATAAATTGGGGAATAAAGACGCCACAGGTAAACTATTTTTCCAAACGGATTTAAAAGAAATTAAATTGCCCGAAGGCTTACCTGAGGGTAAAGGCGACAATATGATTTTAGGGGTTGTCCGCTCTTTACAGGAGTCACACCCGCATCAAGAAGTCGTATTGGTGTCCAAAGACATCAATATGCGGATCAAAGCCCGAGCGATTGGCTTACCAGCTGAAGATTATTTTAACGATCAGGTTCTCGAAGATCGTGACCTTATGTACGCTGGGGTATTACAACTCCCGCCTGATTTTTGGCCAAAACATGGCAAAGCGATGGAAAGTTGGAGCGATGGTAAATCCGGAACGATGTTTTATAGGATTACAGGACCGCTCGTAAATTCGATGATGGTCAACCAGTTTGTATACCAAGAAAATAGTGACGGTAGCACGCCATTTTATGCTCAAGTCAAAGAAATTAATGGCAAAACAGCGCTATTACAAACCTTAAGGGATTTTTCTCATCAAAAAAATAATGTATGGAGTATTACTGCGCGTAATCGTGAGCAAAACTTTGCACTCAATTTATTAATGAATCCTGAAATTGATTTTGTTACTTTATTAGGCCAAGCTGGAACTGGTAAAACGCTGTTAGCCTTAGCCTCTGGCCTAGAACAGGTGTTGGATAGTAAGCGTTATAACGAGATCATCATTACGCGTGCGACCGTTCCAGTAGGAGAAGATATTGGTTTTCTGCCAGGTACCGAAGAAGAAAAAATGCAACCATGGATGGGCGCATTTGATGACAACTTAGAAGTACTCCACAGAAGTGATGATAGCGCAGGAGAATGGGGAAGAGCTGCAACACAAGAACTCATAAGATCCAGAATTAAAGTCAAAAGTATGAACTTTATGCGCGGTAGAACCTTTGTTTCTAAGTTTGTAATTATTGATGAGGCGCAAAATTTAACGCCAAAACAAATGAAAACCTTAGTGACTAGAGCAGGTCCTGGCACGAAACTGATTTGCTTAGGTAACATCGCCCAGATTGATACGCCTTATTTAACAGAAGGATCATCCGGTTTGACCTATGTGGTGGATCGATTCAAAGGATGGCGTCATGGTGGGCATGTCACTTTAGCTAGAGGTGAGCGTTCACGCTTGGCAGATTATGCGGCTGAAATCCTATAAAAGCTGGCTAGCCATACTCTGCCTTTTGTTATTGGTAGGGTGTGGCTCTAAAGGTAATCAAGCATCTAACCCTTCGCCTTGGAAACAAAATAGTTTAAGAAGACTGCCCGACTTAACTAAAGATATTAGCGTTGGTCAAGAAGATATTTCCGTAACAGCGATTGGCTTGATTGGGATACCTTATAGGTGGGGTGGTAATAACCCAGATGGTGGCTTTGACTGCAGCGGCCTGATTCATTATGTTTTTGCGAGTACTCGAGGGAAAAAAATTCCTCGAACAACGGCGGAGATGCCACGAGTAAGCTTCATAGTCGAGGATACACCGCTGGCACCCGGGGATTTGGTTTTTTTTAACACCCTGGGATCACCCTATTCCCATGTTGGTATCTATGTTGGTAAAGGGCGCTTTGTGCATGCCCCCAATACTGGTGGAACGGTCAGATTAGAACATTTACAGACCCCTTATTGGTCGACTAGATTTACTGAGGCACGCCGTGTTTCATCGGCGTCGCTCTAATGATTAACTAAGGATTGGATTAAACCTTACTTGTTATTAGCTAACAGATAGTTACCGTAATGATGAATTTCAGCAATGGTTCGCATACCAGTGAGTTGCATAGTGCGTGTAAATTCATCCTTGAGGATTTCGATAGCTCGGTTCGCACCTTCATTACCTGCCGCAAGTGCCCCGTACAACGTAGCTCGACCAACTAAGGTACCTTGCGCACCCATCGCTAACGCTTTGAAAATATCACTACCGCGCCGAATCCCGCCATCTATAAATACGGGGATTTTGCCATCAACCACTTTTAAAATTGCTGGCAAAGCTCGCAGGGTTGCTTGTGCACCGTCCAATTGTCTGCCACCGTGATTGGAGACCACGATAGCGTCAACGCCTAATTCCACCAAGCGTTTAGCATCTAGGGGGCTTTGCACGCCCTTAATAATCAACTTACGGGTCCAATAATCTCTGACTTTAGCTAAGTCTTCCCAATCAAAGGAAGGATCATAGTATTTCCCAACGGAGGAAGCCGAGTTTGTTCCATAGTCGTTGGTATTTCTCATGCCTATTAAATTCTCAAATTTTGGTACACCGCCCAGCAACATGGGAAGAGCCCATCTCGGCTTTGAGGCAAAATCTCTCATGTTGAGGGAAGTAAACTTAAAAGGTACGGAAAAGTGATTCCTTAGATCGCGCTCTCTTTTACCCCCTACCGGTAAATCAATCGTAATCATGAGTGCTTCATATTCACAATCGTAGGCACGTTGCAAGAGCTTAAAGAAAAAGTCATGATCTCTCAACACATAGGCCTGAAACCACAAACGACCTGGAACATTTCGGGCAATATGTTCAATGGAGGCAGTTGCCGTAGTGGATAAAGTATAGGGAATTTGATGGGTTGAGGCAGCCTTGGCAATGGCGAGATCACCACCGCGTCGGCCAAAACCGACTGCACCAGTTGGTGCAATAGCACAGGGAAAAGAGAAAAAGTGATCCAATATATTGGTGGACGTATCAACATGACTAACGTCATTCAGTCCTTGAGGCACAATAAACTGGTCTTTAAAAGCCTGACGATTAGCGTTCAAGGTTATTTCGTCCTCAGCTCCGCCATCAAAGAAGTCAAAAATTGCTTGAGGCAATCTTTCCTTTGCTTTTAGGCGTAATTCCTCGATAGAATAGAGTTCATTTACTGATAACATATTAGATAGTCTAAATTTATTGAGCTATTCTATCCCATGTTCATTAGATAATTAT
>CAISYI010000030.1 GCA_903889595.1 uncultured beta proteobacterium | reverse complement strand
ATTTGCGCGTCACAGAAATCAAATCCGAAGTAGAAGTAAAAACCTCAGACAACATGTTCGTGAGATTACCCATCAATATCATGTTGCAAATTCGTGAGAACGCGGTTGCCAATGCACACTACAAATTATCGAATCCAAGAGAACAAATTGCTACCTGGGTTCTCAATACCATTCGTGCCACAACTTCTTCGATGAAGCTACAAAATCTTTTTGAAGACCGCGAAAAAATTGCGCGTGAAGTCCAAGAAGAGTTAAAAGAAAAAATGGAAAGTTTTGGTTTTGAAATTATTAGCGTACTCGTTGACCAACCCATGGTGTCGCATGAAGTCCAAGCCTCATTTAATCGTGTGGTTGCATCCGAGCGAGAGAAGGAAGCGGCAACACAAGAGGCAGAAGCAAAACGCATTCGGATTGTCGGTGAAGCACGTGCCGAAGCAGAGTCTCAGCAACTTAGAGCGCAAGGACTATCAGAAGCCCGCCGTATTTTGGCTGGATCCATTTCTGAAGCAGTAGAACTTGCAAAACAAAAAGGAATTGCGGAAAAAGATATTTTGCATCTTCTGATTGAAACGAATCGATTGGATACGATCAAATATGCTTCAGAACACGGTAAGTTAGTAATCATGGATATTCGCGACGGTATGAAACCGAATATCAATTTGCAGTGAAGTATTTGTTGTCATCCGTCAATAACGATCGAAGATGACAACAATACTGCCTGTCAAAAAACTCCCCGAATATCCCAAACAAATATCCGTTCACCCAATTAACCTTGTGAGCTGATGTTTGTAATTGCTTCATTTGCAAAACAATCTTTGGAGTTTTGCATTGTTCAAAGTTGAACTTCGTATTAGAATTTAGCCAAACAAAATAGTATTCAATACAAAATCGGGGACAAGATGGTTTATGCCAATCTTCAAATCAACTTTACCGCTAATAGGTGTTGTACTTTTTTAAACAAGTTTCTTCATCGAAAGTAATCTATTCAGAATTGAATGTGATTTCGAATGGATCACCGTCGTTGTTGAAATACTAAAAAATCTTCATTACATCAAGGTAGGCTTATGCAACTGAACTTCGATCACCAACACGTCCTTGTCTCTGGCGGGAGCAAAGGCATTGGTCTAGCCTGTGCTAAAGCATTTTTTAATGAAGGTGCTCATGTAACTATCATCTCTCGCAGTCAAGAAAATTTAAGTGCTGCCCTATTAGAAATAGCTGGTCAATTGGATCATCCTAGAGTCAAAGCGATTGCAGCTAATTTATCTAATGCCAATGTAGCACTAACAGCTTTAAATCTTGCTGAGAAGAGTTTTGGTTCGGTCAAAGTACTCGTTAACTGCTCCGGTGCTGCGAAACGCGTGGGACCTGATGATTTAAACCCACAGGCTTGGCAAGCTTCAATGGACGCCAAGTTTTATCCCTATATTCATTTAATGGATCCCGTGGTCAAGCGGATGGCAAAGCTTGGCGGTGGCAATATTATTAATGTGATTGGTCATGGCGGCAAGATTGCTAAAGCAGTTCATATCTCTGGTGGTGCTGCCAATGCCGCCTTAATGCTGGCTTCTAATGGCCTTGCTACGGCTTACGCAGCGCAAGGTGTAAGAGTGAACGCGATTAATCCTGGGATCACCTTAACAGGTCGCCTAGAAGGTTTAATCGAAGCAGAGTCAAAACAAACGGGTAAATCAAAGGAACAAGTTTTAGAAGAGTTTACGAGTGATATCCCAATGGGACGACTCGCCAAGCCAGAAGAGATCGCCAATGTCGCGATGTTTTTAGCGTCTCCCCTAGCTAGCTACATTACTGCTAATATTATTACTATGGACGGGGCAATGTATCCCTTCATTTAAAACAAGGAGACAAAAGTGATTATTTATCGTTTATATACGACTGCAAGCGGTGATTCAGCGATGGAAAAAAGACAGATACCTCTGTCTGCTGAAAATCGTCCGATTTCAGAAATATTTCCTGTGAAAGAAATGTTCTTTCGGGAAACACCTGAAGGTCATGTGCAGATGCATCACAATGCACCGCGCCATCAACTCATTATTATCACTTCTGGAATCTTGGAGATTGAAGTAAGCAGTGGTGAGCGTTATATTTTAAAACCAGGTGATTTACTCTTGCCAGATGACTTCACTGGTAAGGGTCATATTACCCGCTCGCTCAGAGATGTCAGAGGTTTTGCCCATATTATTTTGCAGGATGATTTTGATGTATCGCATTGGCCAATTGTTAAAGGATAACCGTGAACATTTTTAAAAAATACTTAGCAAGTTCAGTTTGCTTAATGATTGCTCTCGTAGCACCTTTGAGTCATTCTCAAACCAACAAACCTCTTAAAGTCATCGTACCTTTTGCCGTGGGTGGAGCATCTGATACTTACACAAGACTAGTGATGCAAAAAGTGGCTGAACAGTCTGGTAGAACCATTGTGGTGGAAAATAAAACCGGCGCTGGTGGCAGAATTGCCTTTGATTATGTGGCACATCAAACTCCTGATGGCTCTATGGCGGTTTTAATTGACGCCACTTATGCCATGCTTCCTGGTTTATTTAATAACCTGACATGGGATGTGAGTACGGATTTAGTCCCTAGTGCATTTATTACTCAAACTCCATTCGTAATTTTGGTTCGCTCAGAGTCTTCTTATATGACTCTCAAAGATTTGGTTAGCGCCGCAAAAGCAAATCCCAATCAGCTCAATTACGGTTCCGCTGGTGTTGGTAGTACGAATCATATTGTGACTGAGCGCTTTAATGCCTCTGCAGGTAT
>CAISYI010000029.1 GCA_903889595.1 uncultured beta proteobacterium | reverse complement strand
TCACTTGATTTCTGGGCAGGTACCGTTACTGCGCTCATCGGGCCCTCTGGTTGCGGTAAGTCAACATTTATTCGCACACTCAATCGCATGCATGAGTTCATTCCAGGAGCTGCGATGGCCGGAGAAGTTCTACTTGATGGCAACGATATTTACGCTCCCGGAACAGATGTCACAAAGATTCGCTTGAAAGTCGGAATGGTTTTTCAAAAGCCAAATCCATTCCCATCTATGACTATTGCCGAGAATGTTCTAGCTGGTCTAAAGCTCGCGCAGATCAAAGTCGAGAACAAAGATGATCTCTTGCAGGAGTGCTTAGAGCGCGCTGGTCTCTGGGCTGAGGTAAAGGATCGTTTGAATGCACACGGAGGTTCTCTTTCAGGTGGGCAACAACAGCGCTTGTGTATCGCTCGTGCGCTCGCGGTTCGCCCTGAAGTACTTTTGATGGATGAGCCTTGCTCAGCTCTTGATCCAGGATCAACTTTGAAGGTGGAGGAGACGATCTCTCACCTTTCATCTTCTATGACCATCATTATTGTTACTCACAATATGCAACAGGCAGCACGCGTCTCGGATTACACCGCCTTCTTCTTATCGGATGGTGGTCCAGGAGAGATGGTTGAGCTTGGACCAACAAGTGAGATCTTCTCTCGTCCAAAAGACACTCGCACAGAAAACTACGTAACAGGACGATTTGGTTAACCTTTTATTCACTTTATGTTGGTGCCCTGTCTAGATTCAATCCACGAGTAGTTTCTTTGGGTTCATAGTCTTCTTCCACAAGTCCACATCCATGGATCTATCGAAAGGTCATACATGAAGCTATCTCGTTCACTAAAGATTGCCGCAGCTGCTGCTGCAGTAACTCTTTTCGCAGCACAACCAGCATTCGCTGGAGTACCAATTTCAGGTGCAGGTTCATCATTTGCCGCACCACTAATATCTGCATGTAAAGTTGCATTTCAAGCAAGTACAGGCAACACTGTAAATTATGGCAGTGGTGGTTCAGGATTAGGCCGGACAAGTGCAGACGGCGGAATTAATGAATTCAATTTTTCAGATGCGAGCTATACCCCTAAAATCTCAACCGTTCTCCACATTCCAGTAATTGCTGCTCCTGTTGCAATTGCATATAACGCAACTAGTGTTCCAGCGAGCCCAACTGTCGCTCAACCTCAGATCTATCTCTCTCAACAAACTTTGTCTGACATTTTCACAGGTAAAGTCACAAAGTGGAATGATCCTGAAATTAAAGCAGATAATGCAGGAACAAAAACCACTATCGTTTTTAAGAAAGACTCAAAGGGTGCTGTTGTTAAGGTTAAAGGTAAGCCAGTTGTTCTTAAAACAGTAGCTGGTACTTCAGGAGTAGCACTCCCAGATGCAGTCATCAATGTTATTGTACGTTCTGATTCATCTGGAACAACTCAAAACCTTGCGAACTTCTTTATTGCTCAGTTCCCATCAGTTTGGACAAAAGCATCAAGTGGTACCTTTGCGTCAGTATTCCCAGGGGCTTCACTACCCTTGAGTTTTTCTAACGCTTCACTTTCCTCTGGCGTAGCTTCTCTCGCGGCGCAAACGCCTTATTCCATTACATATGTTGAGGCGTCGTATGCAACAAATAGCTATCTCGGCGTAGCTGCAATTAAGAATGCATCTGGAAAGTATCAACTTCCAACTGCAGGTGGGACTGCTTCATTCCTGAGCGCCGCGACTGCATCTGAAACTGGAGTTCTGACATTCAATTACGGAACTACGGAGCCAGGTGCATACGTTCTTGGAATCGTTTCATATGCTTTGGTAAATAGCGCAAAAACAGATAACTATGCAAAGGCAACTACTGCATTCCTCAAGTATCTAATATCTGACGCTTGTGTTAACACAAAGCCAAGTCTCCAGTACTCAACAATTTCTGGAACCTTGTTAGCTACCGACAATGCTTTGATTGCAAAGCTTGCCCAATAATCTATAAATAGTAAAAATCCCGGGCGCATCATGCGCCCGGGATTTTTTATGCTCTGATTTTTATTTAACGTTCTTAAAGTAATCTGTCTGGGCGCGGACAATTGCGCTAAGAGTTATAGGCGCTGCGCTCTGGAAATTCACTGTGATATCCACGCGCGATCCCACAGGAGTATTAAGCCCAGCAACACTTCCTGAG
>CAISYI010000028.1 GCA_903889595.1 uncultured beta proteobacterium | reverse complement strand
CGAAGATTAGAGACGACGATTTGTAAAACTTTGATAATGATAAGTAGCGCTAAAGGCGTGAAATCAAATCCACCAGTACTTGGCATCCGTTTTCTGATTTGCTCCAGCATCGGCTCTAGAATGTGAGCAGCTAATGCGAAACTAGGTGATCCCTGAGAAATCCAGGACAGTATTACAAATAAGAAAGTGATCCCAGACATAATGGAGAGAAATAATGAAACATACTCGATGAGGGCGCCAAATAAAATCGGCAAGAGAAGCTGAGTCAATTCACTAAATAAGGTGTGGCTAAATAAAGAGAGTATGACAATTTTTGCCACCACAATCAGATAACCAGATACAAGGTATACCAAATTGACTTTGCCAGTATTCTGAATCACTTTTCTAATTGGTACAGTTAGCCAATTCGTTGCCGATAATAAGAAGGAAGCGACTTGATTGCCAAAAAGACCGTGCGCTCGGCCTAGATTGATTTTAAAAAAATCAAAGTAACAGAGCATGAGGCAAGCCCCTGCAACAACAGAAGAGGCGAGGCCAACAAGAAGATCAGCAATTTGGTACATCATGTCAAGATTATATAACCTAGTTGTTAAAGAGCAATACCGTTAGCATCAAAAACCCCTTCAAACATAGCGGAACTGAGATATCTTTCGGCACTGTCAGGTAGCACTACAACAATAGTTTTACCTGCATGTTCTGGGAGATGCGCTAATCTACAAGCAACTGCTGCTGCTGCGCCACAAGAAATTCCGACTAAGATACCTTCTTCTTTAGCAATGCGTTTGGCAAATGCGATTGCTTCTTCACTACTGACCTGTTCAACTTGGTCAACCATACTGAGATCGAGGTTATCTGGGATGAATCCAGCACCAATACCCTGGATTTTATGCGGGGCAGGTTTGATTTCTTGACCGCTTAGTTTTTGAGTAATGACAGGACTGGTTGTTGGTTCCACTGCAACAGACAGTATTGCCTTTTTCATGGTGTTCTTGAAGTAGCGTGAGACACCAGTAATCGTGCCACCAGTGCCAACCCCCGCTACAAAAATATCGACATTACCATCAGTGTCTTCCCAAATTTCGGGCCCTGTAGTGGTTTCATGAATAGCAGGATTAGCTGGGTTACTAAATTGTTGTAACAAAACATATTTAGGATCGCTGTTGGCAATTTCTGTAGCTTTAGCAATGGCGCCGTTCATGCCTTTAGGACCTTCGGTTAAAACCAGTTTAGCGCCGAGTGCTGCCAATAATTTACGACGCTCAAGACTCATGGTCTCAGGCATGGTTAAAGTAATAGGAATACCTTTTGCTGCAGCGACGAAAGCTAAAGCAATACCAGTGTTGCCACTAGTCGGTTCGACCAATTCTTTACCGAGTGTTAATACACCACGCTCTAGCGCATCATTAATCATGGAAGTACCAATCCGGCACTTGACCGAGAAGGCTGGATTACGCCCTTCGATTTTGGCTAATACGGTTGCCTTAGCACCGTCCGTCACTCGGTTTAAGCGAATGAGAGGGGTTTTGCCTATGGTTTGTGAATTATCGGTAAAGTAGGCCATTTTAAATTTCTCCAAATAATGCAATTGTTGTTCTATCGAGTTATATTACCAAAAGAAAGGCAGTTCAATTTTTTTCAGAAATGTGCACTGCATCGGTTACACTTTTGGTTACTTTTTGGAGATCCCATGTTTAAACTAGTTAAAACCCTTGTCATTCCAGCTCTAATAACTGTACTTGGTGTATCGATGAGTGCTCAGGCAGACACCTATCCAAGTAAGCCCATTCGACTCATCGTTCCTGCTGCCGCGGGCGGTACTACGGATATTGCAGCGCGCGTGGTGGCCGACGCTTTAGCAAAAGAGCTGGGACAATCTGTGGTGGTCGACATTAAAGCGGGTGCTGCGGCGATTATCGGGACACAGGCTCTGATTGCTAGTCCACCCGATGGCTACACCATCATTATGGGTAACATTGGACCCAATGCGATTAATTACAGTCTATATAAAACACTACCTTATAAAGTAGAAGACTTAGAACCGATCACGATGGTGCTTGCAACGCCCAATGTGTTTGTAGTGAATGCCAATTTCCCAGCAAAAACAGTTGCTGAGTTTGTGAGTCTTGCTAAGGCGAGTCCTGGTAAATACTCCTTTGCCTCTTCTGGCCGTGGTCAATCCATTCATATGTCAGGAGAAATGTTCAAATTTCAGGCGGGTCTTGATATCGTGCATGTCCCTTATAAAGGTGCGGGTCCAGCACTCATTGATTTAATGGGTGGTCAGGTCACGATGATGATGGATAACTTACCAAGCTCCATGCAGTTTATCAAGTCCGGCAAACTAAGAGCTTTAGCTGTTACGGGTAAAACGCGTAGCCCAGAGTTACCCGATGTTCCGACCATGATTGAAGCTGGCTTTCCAAACTTTGAAGTAACAGCTTGGTTTGGCTTATTTGCTCCAGCCAAAACACCTAAGCCAATTATTGATACTTTATATGCAGCAACGAAAAAGGTATTGAATAATCCGGATGTGAAATTGCGGATTGTGGAGCTCGGTGGTTACTCTCCTGCAGACACACCGGCTAACACCAAAGCCTTTGTTTTAGCAGAGAAAAAGAAATGGGAACAAGTGGTTATTAATGCGAAAGTACAGCCAGAATAATTGTGTCTAATACTAGTTTGATTAGTATATTCATACTAGTATTTAATGCGTAAATATAACAAAACAAACAAGGTAAATTAGTAGCAAACCCCCCTATCAGGGGATATTCATTATAAATACAATAATTATAAATAGTAGACAGTCAGACATTGTTTCTATTTCCATCAAACAAAACTCATAATTGGAAAATTTATAATGAATAACAGTCATAAGTACGAAGTATATTTGCAGTTTATAGAGGCGTCTAGCTCCATAAAGAACCTTTCACAGTTTCCGGAATTAGATAGCATTGAAGTAGAGCTATTGAACTCTATTGCTCTACGCTGGAAGGATAACAACTCTCTGCTCGTCAAT
>CAISYI010000027.1 GCA_903889595.1 uncultured beta proteobacterium | reverse complement strand
TACTTTTAAGGCTGGGAGTGCTAATAATCCACCGAAAATCGATGTAACGATAATTGCTGCGGGCAGAGTTAAATAAAAGGGGAGGTCTAGATGAAAGAATAGAACCCCGGCCGTATAAGATCCAACGCCAAACAATCCAGCATGACCCAGTGAAACCTGGCCAGTGTATCCCACCACAATATCCAAGCCAAAAAGCAGGATAATGTAGATGAGGATGGTAGAGCCTAAATGAATGTAATAAGGGTTATTGAATACTAATGGAAAGCTTAGCAATGCAACAACAGCTAGTAACAGAGGGATTAATTTATTAATTTTCATCATACTTATACTTTTTTAATTGCAGTTTTACCGAATAATCCGGATGGTTTCAAGGCAAGAACTAAAAGGAGTAATAGCAGCCCTGGCACATCTTTATACCCGGTCGAAATGTAAAATCCGGTGGTTGTTTCTGTAATTCCTAGAATTAATCCGCCAATGATGATGCCAAAGCCACTGGAAAGCCCGCCGATAATCGCAACTGCGAAGGCTTTTAAACCTAAGGAAGCCCCCATAGTTGCTCCCGTCAGTGTTAATGGAGCAATCAATACCCCAGCAAAAGCAGCAGTTAAGGAAGACAGGCCGTATGAAAACATGATGACAATACCTGTATTAATTCCCATCAAACTTGCAGCGTCCCGATCGTTGGATGTCGCTACTACAGCTTTGCCATAGATGGTTTTACGGTTAAACCATTCAACCATGACCATCATCAATATCGCACCTGCGACTACCAAAATCTCCATAGGTAAAATGTTTGCCCCTAAAAATGGAATCGGATCCTCACTGATGGGGGATGGAAATCGTAAGTCATCTCGTCCCCAAACATTTTCTGCCACATTTTTAAAAATGATGCCTAGGGCAATGGTTGACATAATCCAACCAAACTCAGATTTAATTTTAATTGCTGGCCTAACACCAATAGCTTCTACGAAACTGCCCTGTAAGGCGCCAAAGATACAAACAATTGGAATCATCAACCAATAATTGATGCCTAAATCTTCAACGCAAGTAAGACCAACTAAAGCCCCGAGCATTAAAGCCTCACCTTGACCAAAGTTAAGCGTTCCCGATGTTGCAAACGTCAGTTGATATCCAAAGGCAATCACAGCATAAATCATGCCAAGTGCGATGCCACTAAAGATTAATTGAATCAGAATTTCCATGGAATAACCAATAGTTAGTTAATAAATAATGAACAAGCCATTATAAATAAAAAGAAGTCAAAATAAACAATAGGCGCTATTTTTGTAGCGCCTATTTTTAAAACTAAGAAAAATTAAAGGATTACTTTTTCTTTTTCATGCGAATATCAGCACCTTTATCAGCATCTTCTTGATAAGCGTACACGACACGACCATTTTTAACTTCACCCATTACTGGAATGTTATCAGTTACAGCTTCGTGATCAGTCTTTGAGAATGGCTTGTCATATACAGTCACGATACCATCAACTTTTGTATTTAAGTTTTCTAAAGCATCACGAATTCTTTCGCCATCCGTAGATCCAGCTTGTTTGATAGCAGCTGCTAATAAGTAAACTGAATCATAACCTTGAGCGGCAGAAACTGGGGAATCGATACGACCATTTTTAGGCTTAAAGGTTTTTACATAAGAATCAATGAACGCTTTACGCTTTTGGGTATTTCCCTCTTGAATAAAGGTTTGTGGCATACGCGCACCTTCACCATTTTTACCAGCTGTATCAATAAAGTTAGCCATTGATAATGTCCAGCTACCAATCATTGGTTTTTTCCAACCAAGTTTTGCCATACCATTTGCAATCTGAGCTAGTTCAGGTCCGATTGCATAAGTAAGAATTACTTCCGCTCCGGCTTCTTTAGCTTTTAACAACTGAGATGTCATATCAACATCTTTAATGTTGAATTTTTCAACAGCAACTGGAGTAATACCTTTATCTGCTAAAGCTTTGATTAAGTCTGTTTTTCCGAGTTCGCCGTAGTTCGTTGAGTCAGCTAAGATAGCTACTTTCTTGAAGCCACGTTTTTCGATTGCTTCTTTAACAATCATTGGAGCTTGAATTTCATCTCTAGCAGCGTTTCTGAAAATATAGTTATTTGGCTCTTTGTCAAATTGCTTTGTAATGACTGTTCCAGTTGCTACGTTATTAAAAACAGGAATTTTTGCATCTTGATAAATTCTTTGAGCTGCTAAAGCAACACCAGTGTTAATAAAGCCAACATCAGCAATAATCTTTTCGTTATTCACTAACTCTTGAGCAATGGCTACACCACGGGCATTTTGTGCCTCATCATCACGCTCAACCAATTGGATTTTTCTACCAAAAATACCACCAGCTTCGTTAATTTCTTTAGTTGCTAGGCGGACACCGTCACGCATACTGACACCCATGGAAGATGATCCGCCAGTAAATGGACCTGTTACACCGATCTTGATCGTATCTTCTGCCATTGCATTGCCTACTAACATAGCACTAACGAGTGCAATCGCTTTTATTTGATTTGCAAACTTCATCTTTTCTCCAGGTTAAACGTTAAAAAGCCAATTAAAATTATTGAAATTAATTTATCACAGTTTGATTCTAACTAGAACAATTTTGTAAATCACTAGGGGTTTGCCCTTTGAGGTAAGTTTGTGCTAGAATCTTCTTTTCGCGTGCCCGAGTGGTGAAATCGGTAGACACAGCAGACTTAAAATCTGCCGACTCAAAAAAGTCGTGCCGGTTCGATTCCGGCCTCGGGCACCAATCGAAAATATGTTAGTTTTCAATCCCTTACAGGGGTATCGTGGTTAGAAACAACTGCGATTATCTAAATTTTCTAAAAGTCTAAAGCCTTTAAATTGTTTTCTACGATTTGAGAGAGTAATCCTTTAACATTTCTCGCAACTTTACCTTTAATAATTTTCCAGTGGCTGTTAATGGCATTTCTTCAATGAATAGAACATCATCAGGCATCCACCATTTGGCAATTTTCCCCGTTAAAAAAGTGAGTAAATCGGCTTTTATCTCTTCATTTTTTTTAGTTACTTCAGGTTTCTTTACCACCACTAAAATTGGGCGCTCATCCCATTTAGGATGGGGAGTTGAAATACAGGCGCAAATTAAAATATCAGGATGACCGCTAGCGACATTCTCAATTTCAATCGAGGAAATCCATTCACCACCTGATTTAATAACATCTTTGGTGCGATCCGTAATTTGCATGCATCCTTCTGCATCGATAGTTGCTACGTCACCAGTGGGAAACCAGCCATCAATAAGGGGCGATTGATCTGAGTAGAAATAGTCCGAAATCACCCAAGATCCTTTGACCATTAAATTACCAAAAGCTTTACCGTCATTGGTTAAAGTCTGCCCAGTATCTCCGATAATTTTCATATCAATCCCAAATAGTGATCTGCCTTGCTTTTGCAAAATTAATTTTTGATCGGCTTGATTTTTTTTCAAATCATTTACTTTAAGGCTTGCTAATGTTCCCAAAGGAGAAAGTTCCGTCATACCCCAAGCATGTATAACTTTTACACCTAAATTAGCAAAGGTTTCCATCATTGCTGGAGGGCAAGCAGAACCTCCAATGACCGTTCTCTTAAAGCTTGAGAATTTTAGATGATTGCCCATAACATACTGTAAAAGACCGGCCCAAATTGTAGGAACTCCTGCGGACATTGAAACTTGCTCTGACTCCATGAGTTTATAGAGTGAGGCACCATCTAATTTCGCTCCTGGAAAAACAATTTTTGCACCTGCCATCATGCAACTATAGGGCGTACCCCATGCATTGACATGAAACATAGGCAC
Source organism: uncultured beta proteobacterium (assembly GCA_903889595.1). Taxonomy (GTDB): domain Bacteria; phylum Pseudomonadota; class Gammaproteobacteria; order Burkholderiales; family Burkholderiaceae; genus Polynucleobacter. Next base: position 3,181 of record CAISYI010000027.1, on the reverse strand, counting down.
GACCGGCATAACGGTATCCATGGCGGATATATTAAGAGAATCAGGAAGGGCAGAAGCGTAAGTATGAAGAATCGTGGATCGATGACTATAAAGTGCGCCCTTTGGATTGCCGGTCGTACCTGAGGTGTAACAAAGTGCGGAGGCAGCATTTTCATCAAAAATAGGCCATTCAAAATTACCATCTTCTTTATCAATTAAATCTTCATAACAAACAATTGGTAATACTGAACTTTCAGGCATCTTGTTTTTATCCACCATGCATATCCAGTGTTTTACGTGAGAGCAGTGGGGGTATAGTTTTTCGACTAATGGAAGAAACGTAATATCAAAAAAGATCACTTGATCGTCAGCGTGATGAATGATATAAGTTATTTGATCCTCAAATAAGCGAGGATTAATGGTATGGCAAACCATACCATTGCCTGAAATCCCATAATAAAGTTCTAAATGACGATAACCGTTCCAAGCAAGAGTTGCAATTCGGTCACTAGTTTTTAGTTGAAGGCGGTTCAGTGCCTGTGCCATTTTTCTTGAGCGCAATTCACAATCGCGGTAAGTGTAACGGTGAAGATCACCTTCAGTTCTTTGAGAGACAATTTCAGTCGAGCCGTGATGATTTTTAGCGTGCTCAATGATGCTAGAAATCATCAATGGTTGGAACATCATTCTTCCCATGAGTAGATCATCATTTTTGATGGTACTGACCACGTTATATCTCCTTTAAAGCCATATTTTCTTAATACTAGAACTCTTCTCCTTCTTGCGCAATAGTTGTTCTTTAGACAGCTATCATTTTGAAGAATAAAGACTTAGCTTATTCATTACTTGTGTAAAAAAAATAATGTTAATGTTTATCTGATAATCTAAATCTTCAATTGGAGGCATGATGAATAGAAACTTTGAGCAAATTATTGATTTTTGGTTTGTCGAAATTACTCCAAAAGATTGGTGGATAAAATCCATTGATTTGGATCAAATGATTATTGATCGATTTCACGAGCTTCACAAAGTTGCCTTCGCCGGCGAGTTATTTGCTTGGCGAAAAGAACCCTTGGGTCGTCTTGCAGAAATTATTGTTTTAGATCAATTTTCTAGACATATATTTCGCGATAAACCGGAGTCATTTATTTCTGATCCAATGGCTCTGACATTAAGCTTGGTAGCAATAGATGCTGAAACAGATATGGGATTGTCGTCGGATGAAATGGGATTCTTGTATATGCCAATGATGCATAGCGAATCTTTGCTTATTCATGAATACGCGCAAGTATTTTTTTCCCAAGAGGGCTGTGAATCTTATGCTAACTCTGCAAAGAGGCATAGGGAAGTCATTCAACGCTTCGGGCGCTATCCACACCGTAATGGTATTTTAGGTCGAGAGTCTTCTCTAGATGAAATTGAATTTCTGATGCAACCAGGTTCAAGTTTTTGAAGAAAACAGCCTTTGTTGAAAGCGGATTAATATTCTTAAAACTTGAATTTGGACCTTCTCTTTACTGAGGAACCAATTTTTGTTGATTAAACAAGTTTATTGTTTTGTCTAATTCTGATTGAATGTATTTTTTGAATTGCTGAGGGCTTCCTCCAATTGGTTCAGCTCCTTCTTGCATTAGTTGTTCTTTTACTGAGATGTCCTGCAAACAACTATTCGCAGCTTGATTAATTTTAGAGATAATTTCTAGGGGTGTGCCAGCAGGGGCAAGAAGTCCGTACCACGAGCCAGTTGAATAGTCCGGATATCCAGACTCTGCCATTGTAGGTAGTTGGGGAAAAGCCTTACTTCGCTTTTTACTTGTTACTGCAATTGCTTTAAGTCGATTATTACTGACCATGGGAGCAATTGCCACTACGCTACTAAACATAATTTGTACTTGACCGGACAATAAGTCTGTCATAGCTGGCGCCAAACCCTTATAAGGGACATGAACCATCTCAACATTTGCCATGGACTCATACATCATTGCCGCTAGTTGGGCAGAACTACCATTCCCATTAGATGCATAGTTGATTTTTCCAGGACGTGCTTTAAGGTATTCAGTTAGTTGTGAGATTGAGTTGACTGGAATTTTCGAGTTTGTTACAACTAGAAGAGGAGCTTCAGCTAAAAGAATAATAGGTTCAAAGTCTTTAGTAGGATGATATGGGAGACTTTTGTTGAATGTTGGATTAATGGCTAAACTACCTATACCACCTAAAAATATCGTATATCCATCCGGAGCTGATTTAGCAGAAAAATCTGCACCAAGACTGCCCCCAGCACCTGGTTTATTGTCGATAAATACTTGCTGACCTAGTTTTTCTGTTAATTTTGCTGCAACCACACGAGCAACTGAGTCATTACCACCTCCAGCCGCGAAGGGGACAACTAACTTAATGGGCTTGCTTGGGTAACTAGCACTATGGGCTGAATCTGCAAAAACAAAAACAACCAAACAAAGGACAAATTGGATGAATTGAAGTCTCTTTTTTCTATTCTGCAGCAACATAACAGATCTTATTGGAGTATTAGGAATAAGAGAATTATAGGCTCTTAAAGTTTTTGAATCTAATTTCTTAGGTACTTTTTTGAAGTTATTGAAGTAGATTTACTCGATAAAGCAGATTGAATTACCTCTATTTGAAATACTTCATTGAATGATTTAATTAAAACTTGTATAGTCATATTTTCCATGATAGATTGACTTTAACTATCAGGATTCTCTGATTTATCTAAAGCATCTCGTCCTTAAAATTGCCTTCACATAATGCATCGATTGTATTGTGGATAACACTTGTTTAAATGAAATCTGATCTATGGCACGCCTTTATCCTGATGACTATTTAGATACCTACTCTAATGAAATTTACAGTAGTGAATTTGAAACTTTAGAAAGACTCAAAGCTGGTTTGTCAGATCAATATGAGATTTTTCATGGAGTCCATTGGAGCAACTTTAAAGGAAAAGCCATCTATGGTGAAATTGATTTTTTAATACTTCATCCCAATGGTCGTTTGTTAGCAATAGAACAAAAAAATATTGAACTAGAATTTCGGCGAGGCGGTTTAATTGCACGCTATGGAACTAACCAAGAAGAAAAAGTTGTAACTTCTCAGATTGTTCGAAATATTTCTAATCTTCGAACTAAGTTTTCAGATACTTATCCCCATCTTGCGCTGCAAATAGATCATATATTGTATTTGC
>CAISYI010000026.1 GCA_903889595.1 uncultured beta proteobacterium | reverse complement strand
TTTATCTCTAGCCATTAGTGATTACGAAGATTGCTTTAATCAAACGGACGTGCACGACTTATCGAAAAAAACAATTTGCGTAGTTGATGCAGAAGTAGAAAAAGAAACGACCATGGAATCAGTCCCTGCTAGAGTTACTTGCACCTTAAAAAATGGCCAGGTTCTTGAGCATTTTATTAAGTTTCAAAAAGGTTGTCCTGAAAATCCAATCACCTTAGAGGAAGTAGCGCTGCGCTTTAAATCGATTGCCACTCCTGCTTTTGGTACTGAAGCGTTAGATAAATGGCTCGAAAGCGTACTGAACCTAAGCCGTCTTGCCTCAATTGACTCATTATTCTCCCTGAAATTAATCAAGTGAACACCATTACCTCACCGACTATGCAGTTAGCCACTTTTGTGGCAGATACATTTTTTGAACAATTACCAGAAGATATCCAAAGTAAGCTTCATCTTTTTTACTTAGACTATCTTCGCGTCGCTTCAGTTGGCAAAGAAATGCCTTGGAGTGATTGGGCACAGAATTTTATCCAAAGCAGCTCTCAAGCTGGGCAAAGTCCGGTCTTGTTTTCTCATCGAAAACTAGATCCTCAAAGTGCCGCTTTTTTAAATGCTATTTACTCTGGCAGTATTGATGCTGATGATGTTCATGTTGGTTCAATGTTACATCCTGGTTGCGTCGTCTTTTCAGCGGCTCTTGCTATTGGTCAAAGTTTAAACAGTTCTGGTTCTCAAATCTTGAGTGCAGTCGTTTGTGGTTATGAAGCAATGATTCGGATTGGTCTCGCCATTCAACCAAGCCACTTTAAAAGAGGCTTTCAAAGTACTTCAACTTGCGGTGTTTTAGGAGCGGCAGTTGCTGCCGCCAAATTACTTCATTGGAATCAAAGTAGAGAAATACAAATTGAGAAAATTGCTCAAACACTAGGTATTGCTTCTTCATTTACGGGTGGATTAGTGCAGTTTTTTCACTCAGGTTCAACTGTTAAAAGACTACATGCCGCGCAAGCATCTAGTTCTGGTGTGCGGGCTGCTTTATTAGTAGAGGCTGGTTTTTCTGGGCCTCTAGATATCTTAGAAGGAAAAGACGGTTTTGCAAAAGCCTATGCTGATGAGTCTGATTTTGAAAAAGCATTTGCAGGACTCGGCCAAACATTTGTGATTCCTGAGGTGTCCATTAAGCCCCATGCTTGCAGTGCGCGAGTGCTTTCCGCCATTGAAGCAGCCAAGTTAATCATAGGCGATATTACTAATCAACAACTAATAACTCCTCCGTCATGTTCAGATATTGTCGGTATTACTTTAGGGATTCCGAAAGTGATTCAAGGCAGACTAACGAAAAACGAACCCACTGATTTACAGGCCGCTCAAATGAGTGCCCCATTTGCCGTTGCCCTGAGCTTACATCACGCTATTCACGAACTTAATCCAATCCTAAGTATTGTTGATTTCGAACAGGGTCTTACCAATGATGAAATCACTCGTCTCGCGCAAATGGTTCAATGTGAACTAGATGATGATGTTGAAAAAACAAGTTCAAGTGAATCGGTGAGTGCTAAGTTAACGCTTACTTTAGTAAATGGTGAAATATTGACTCAGTTTATTTCAGCACCACAAGGAAGTATTACCCGCCCTTACGCCATTGAAGACCTGCAAGCTTTACTTACGACAGAGTTACTCAATCGGTATGAGGCAACATTTACAACTGAGATTGTGTTAACAGCCGGTAGTTTCAGTTCAGTACAAAACAGTAATACATTTTTACTGCCGAACTAAGAATTATTGCTATTCAAAAGTTCAAGCAGAGCAGACAGGCTATTACCTTGATAAGTTGGTAATGGCCCAATTTCTTCGAAGGGTAAATTTGACCGGTTTACCCAAAAGACGTCATAGCCAAACCAACTCGCTCCGACTGCATCCCAAGCATTCGAAGAGACGAATAACACATCCTGTTTTTGGACTGAAAATGCATCGGTGAGTAATTGATAGCTTTGCGGCGCAGTTTTAAAAAGCTTTACATCCTCGACGGTTACTACTTGGTCTAAATAGGATTCGAGGCCATTGCTCTGCACCACAGTGCGTAACATCTCGCGACTACCATTCGAAAGTATTGCGGTTGCAATCCCTTTATCATGGAGTTGCTTGAGCACTAGAGATGCATCTCCAAAAGCCCTCAATTTGGCGTACTCAGCCATTAATTCTGATTCTTTTTGTTCTGTCAGTTCTAACTTCAATCTTTTACAGACATAACGCAGAGCGCGAATCGTGATTTCCCAAAAAGGTAAATAGTATTTACTCCCCTGCGGACTTGGATCGCTCAGCGTCACTAAACGGGTATATTCAATCTGACGATCTCGCCACATCACTGACAATACATCACCTTGTCCCGGAAAAAATTCTTCCGCTAATTGCCCCATGGAATAGACATCAAAAAGTGTTCCATAAGCATCAAATGCTACTAATTTATACAAGGGAGTCTCTCCTACGTAGAAAAGGTGTAATGATTATTTGAGGCTAAGTATTTTTCGAGCCATACTCCAGCGATGTACTTCGCTTGGACCATCATAGATTCTAAAAGCTCTTAGATCTTTAAAAATGCGCATCACGATTGTTTCACCTGTGACGCCTTGACCCCCAAGGATCTGAACGCATCGATCCACGACTCGCCACTGCGCTTCTGAACAAATCGTTTTAGCGCGACTCGACTCAAAATTACCTCTTTCGCCTTGATCGAGTAACCAAGCTGTATGCCAAATATGTAGTCTTGCTGTTTGTAAATCCATGTTATTGTCAGCCAACATAAAACCAACGCCTTCATGAGTGCCCAAAACTTGTCCGAAAGCTTGACGATTACGAGCGTACTCGACGGCAACATCATTGGCTCTTCTAGCCTGTCCAAGCCATCTCATACAATGGGTTAATCTAGCCGGTGCAAGTCGCACTTGTGCATATCGAAAACCTTTACCTACTTCACCGAGTACATTTTCTTTAGGCACCCGTAAATCTTTAAACTTTAAGACGGCATGACCACCAGTAAAGCAGGAGTCAAGTGCATCCATTTGACGAACAATTTTGATCCCAGGTACATTCATATCAGATAAGAACATCGTCGCGCTACCGTCTGCCATTTTTGCCATAATGATTGAGAAAGCAGCACCTACAGCGCCAGTAATGAACCATTTGGTACCATTAATCACGTAATCTTCACCATCTAACACTGCGGTTGTGGTCAGCATAGATGGGTCGGCACCAGCTCCAGGAGCTGGTTCTGTCATCGCAAAACAGGACCTGATTTTGCCTTCTACTAAAGGCTTTAACCAACGCGTTTTCTGTTCATCACTTGCAACTTCTTGAAGTAAATGAATATTACCCTCATCCGGCGCATGAATATTCAGTGCAACAGGTCCCAAAGTCGAATAACCCGCCTCTTCAAAAACAATCGCTTTTTCAACATGGCTCAGGGCTAAACAACCATACTCTTTAGCACCGTGCGGTGTAAGTAAACCCACTTTTTTAGCCTTCGCGACTAGCTCATTTTTGAGCTCTTCATAGGGTCCGTGTGAATCTTGACGCGGGTCATTTTCCATCGGAATAATTTCTGTTTGGATGAATTCTCTAACTTTTTCCTGTAGAGATTGCAATTCGGGACTCAGTGCAAAGTTCATAGCGACGCCTATCAAGTAAGATTGCTTCTAAATAATAATCCTCAGTTTGAAATTTGAGTTTACTTATATATCCATTATTCTAATCATTAATTCAACAAGTGCCAGATCTATAAATCAAAAAATGCTTGATTTAACTCCTCTTTCACTTTTACGATATGATTATTAAGAAATATTATTCAAACGAGACCTATGTATCCATTCCACTATCTTAGACCCACATCCGTCCCAGAAGCGCAAGAACAAATTCTTCTTGATTCTGAGGCTAAATTTATCGCTGGCGGTATGACCTTGCTTCCTGCTATGAAGCATCGTTTAGCCAATCCGAGTCATTTAATTGACATTGGTAATCTGCCGGAATTAGACTCCATTGAAAAAAGAGATATTTATCTGGTGGTTGGCGCTGGTACCAAACATAAGACTGTTGCGAGCAACCCATTAGTCAAATCCAATATTGCGGGATTAGCCGAGCTTGCGATACTGATTGGTGATCCGCAAGTCAGGGCAAGGGGAACATTGGGTGGTTCACTCGCTAATAATGATCCTTCAGCAGACTATCCTGCAGCAGCTCTAGCACTTAATGCAAACATCGTAACGGATCAAAGAACCATTGCTGTTAAGGACTTTTTCCAAGGACTCTATACAACTTGCTTAAATGAGGGCGAGTTAATGAAAGAAGTCCAGTTCCAAATTCCTCTCCAAAGTACTTATGTCAAATTAAAACAAGCTGCTTCGGGTTACGCATTGGTTGGAGTATTTATTGCCCAATACGGGCCGAATGAATTTAATGTGGCAGTTACTGGTGTTGGCGACGGCGTATTTCGCTGGACTGACGCTGAAAATGCATTAAATAAGAAGCAGACAATTCCGGCCTTAAAACATGATCAATTGATTGAAGATATTCATGCTTCTGGAAAATATCGGGCTCATATGACTCGAGTTTTACTAGAAAAAGCGCTCACGCAACTTACCCAATAATTCATTTAGGTTTTTTATAATTATGAAAATTACTATTAATGGTACTGTGCAAGATTTAACAGTCCACGACAACACTTTGTTAGTTGATGTCTTAAGAGACCAACTTCATTTAACTGGCACCCATGTTGGGTGTGACACGAGCCAATGTGGTTGTTGCACTGTGCAAATGAATGGCACTGCCATCAAGTCATGCACGATACTGGCCGTCCAAGCACAAGATTCCGAGATTACGACCATCGAAGGTTTAGCTAAAAATGGTTTACACCCTATTCAAGAGGCGTTTTCTCAAGAGCATGGCTTGCAGTGTGGTTTTTGTACCCCCGGCATGATCATGAGCACACTACAGTTGCTGAAAGACTTCCCTAATCCTACTGATGATCAAATTATGGCCGGCCTAGCAGGCAATCTTTGTCGTTGTACCGGATATGTCAATATTATTGCCGCTGTCAAATCAGCAGCTAAGAAAATGCAAGGACAATAACGATGTCAATGGATCAATTACTTCGAAAAGAAGACGAACGCCTCATTACTGGTCATGGTAAATATTCTGCTGATTGGTACTACGATGGCATGCTTTACGCTTTTATCATCCGTTCACCCTACGCGCATGCAAGCATCGGAGAAATGGACTTCTCTGCAGTGGAATCAGCCACTGGTGTCATCAAGGTTTTAAGTCATCATCACGTTGATGAAGCCAAGTTTAAAGGCATTCCAACCGGTACTACGGCCCAAAATCCTGATGGTGAAGCACAAAAAATATTACCGATGCCTGTTTTAGCAAAAGATAAAGTATTGTTCGTCGGTCAGCCCGTCGCAATGGTGATTGCAGATACGCTTGAGAACGCCATCAATGCGGCTGAACTTGCCATGATTGATTATGATGTTTTAGATGCTGTGACGGATTATGCAAGTGCCACCTTGGATGGTGCTCCAGAGCTCCACACTATTGCGCCCCATAACCGGTCCATTACTTATATCAATGGTGATCACGCCAAAGTGGAACAGGCTTTTAGTAAAGCAGCTTACGTGAGTCACGTTACTGTCAATAGTCAACGTCTCATTGCTAATCCCATGGAGCCTAGAGCTGTTGTAGCAAACTATGATGCTGTTAAAGACCTCGTAAAACTACACGTGCCAACCCAAGGCGTTATGGGAATGCATGGCTTCATCTCCCACATCACAGGGCTTGGGGCCGATAAAATAGAAATTGAAACCCATGATGTTGGGGGCTCTTTTGGTATTCGAAGCGGTGCTTACAATGAATATGCCCTAGCAATACTAGCAACTAAGCTATTACAACGCCCAATCAAATGGGTAGGAACTCGTTCTGAAGTGATTTTGTCAGATTGGCATGGTCGGGCATTAGAACTCAATGGCTCCATTGCAATTGACGAAAGTGGTAAGTTTCTAGCCATCAAGTTTGCTGACAAAGTAGATCTCGGTGCATTTAACTGTTATTTTGGATCCTTTATTGGTACTAGGAATATCTCCATCACCATGAGTGGAGTCTACCAAATACCAGCGCTGGCTATGAGTTCTGAGCTTTACTACACGAACACGGTCCCAGTTTCCGCCTATCGTGGTGCTGGCAGACCGGATATTGCTTATGCAATTGAACGTTTAGTTGATCATGCAGCAAACGAGCATGGATTTGATAAAGTTGCTTTACGTAAAAAGAACTTCATACCAGTCCAAGATTTCCCTTACACCAATGCCGTAGGCACTACGATTGATAGTGGTGACTTTATCCAAGTCATGGATAAAGCTTTAGAGCTCAGTCAGTACACAAACTTTGAACAAAGAAGGCAGGACTCTGCAAAACACGGCAAATTACGCGGTATTGGACTTGCTTATTTTATTGAATCTTCTGCTGCAGGAAATGTCGCAAAAGACCAAATTCGCGGTAATTTTACGAGTGATGGAGAGCTACATATTTACGGGGTTACCGGCGCATCAGGCCAAGGGCATGAAACCTCTTTTACGCAGATTGCTGCCGATACACTCGGCTATCCTGTTGAAAAAATACAATATATAGCTGGTCAAGCGGATCAAAAGGTTATCGGCAATAGTACAGGTGGTTCACGAACGCTATATGGTGCAGGTAGTGCAGTAAAAAATATGAGCCTAAAGTTTATTGAAAAATATCAACCTATCGCAGCCGAACATCTTGGTGTAACACCAGATTCATTAAGCTTTGAGAACGGTAATTGGCTAAGCTTGGCAAAAAATCAATCTGTCTCGTTTGTTGAAATCCTGAAAAGTAAGCTTGGGAATAGTCCCTTCAATGAGGGCGAGTTTACTGTGATGGGAGAAGCGCAATCAGGGTCAACTTACCCTAATGGTTGCCATATTGCAGAAGTAGAAGTTGATCCGAATACTGGCATTACCGAAATATGCTCTTATACAGCGGTAGACGATACTGGAGTGGTCATTTCTCCAAAATTGGTTGAAGGCCAAATTCATGGTGGCGTGGTACAAGGTATCGGACAAGCCTTTTATGAGAGAACAGTCTATGATGAATCAGGGCAGTTACTCACTGGCTCCCTCATGGATTATGCTTTACCAAAAGCGGGTTGCATTACCAAGTTTATTTGTGATCACATTGAAGTACCTACCAAATCAAATCTCTTGGGTGCAAAAGGCGTTGGTGAATCTGGCTGCTCTGGATCACTTCCATCATTGTCCAATGCAATGGTCGATGCTCTCAAAATTCGTGGAATTACGAATTTAGAAATGCCCTTTACACCTTCCAAGGTTTGGGGTTTGCTGAACGCGCAGTAGTTTACTTATCCGTTACAGAATATCATCAAAGCTATTTTGTAACGGTATTAAAAATGAAACTTATTTCAGTTGATTTAGAAAAGCTTTTCTAGTAACAATTTCGCTTTTAACAAATTCTTGCATTTGATCTACTGACAAGTTCATTGAAGATTGGGCATTTTCTGCCATAAATTTCTTCCATTCAGGCGATTTTTCTACATTAGTAATTGCTGAGGTTAACTTAGTTATCACTTCATTTGAAGTCCCCTTTTTCACCATAACCCCTCGCCAAAGGGACTCGACAATGTTGAAACCCTTTTCCTTGAAGGTTGGAACATTGGGAAAATAGGTGTCTCTTTTTGCAGTACTGATTGCGATTAATCTGATATCACCATTTTGTACTTGAGCAATGGCAGAACTGGGTGTAATGATCGCTGCAGGCACTTGTCCACCGAGTAAGGATAATACAACTTGCCCGGCGCTAGTGTATGGCACCCAGGAACCCTTGAAATTTGCTTGTTGCATAAGTTTTGAGAACACTAGTTGATTAAATCCAGCATTACCGTAACCAGCAATATTAACTTTGTTAGGCTCTTTTTTTGCAAATTGTAAAAAATCTTCCAAGTTTTTAATAGGACTAGATTTAAGGACCGCTAATGCAGCCGGCTCTGATTGCAAGCCACTGATAAAAATAAAATCATTTTCTGTAAAGGACGCATTGCCTTCAGCAAGCATAAATGAGGTTGAACCCGTAGCAGTAATAATTGTATAACCATCGGCAGGCTGATTAAGGGCGTAATTCATGGCCAAAATCCCCGTACCGCCAGGTTTATTTTCAATAACTACAGGTTGCTTTAGTTCATCACTAAGCATTTTCCCCATCGTACGCGCCATCGTATCTAAGGGCCCTCCTGCAGCTGTAGAGGAAATAAAATGGATTGGTTTATCAGGGAACACAGCTTGAGCTGGATTCATTAAACTAAAAAGACCTACAACTACATAAAGTTTAAAAAAGCTTGAGGGATTCACTTAAAAATTCCTATGATATGTAAATTATTATTCACAACGCGGTAAGGCTACTATTATTTTTTAGCTGACGGATTATCTTCTGGGTATAAGTAGATCGTTGATTTTTGACCTTGATAGGTAATGGTTGCCGAATTATTAGTGATTGCCTGTAAAAATAATCCTTTACCAAAAGTTTCGCCGACTTCAATTGGGCCAACATTTTTACCATCAATATCAAAAATTACATAGCCTTGAGAATTTCCGGGTAAATCCTTTGTGATTATCAACCCCTGAATTTTAATACCGTCTAAGTGAATTATTTTTTTACTAAATAAATGACTAGGATCATTTTTCAAACCCACTTCATAGTAGGTCATTGATGATTTAGCAATTTGTAAATTGGGATACTGGAAACAACTTAAAACCAACCCCAGCAAAATCATACCCGTAATCACAATGAAAACGACTCGCAACAAATTTGCTACTTTAGACGGTTCAATATGCCACTTTGAAAAATATGATTCTTGACTGTAACGAGTTTGATACCCGGAATTACCAAACTTCCATTGCAAAGCTTGGAAATTGAAAATTTCACTTGCAGGCGTTTTCAAGAAAACTGTGATCTTTGCAAGCGTTTTTTTAATTGTATTGATCATTAAATACCTAAAAACAATTTGAAGGCCCGTTACTAGATATTAAACTAAAAAACATAACTAAATAAAGGAGTTATATTGGGTAATCATTTGATGATTATTAATAAAACTAGTATATATTAATAATGTAAATATTCTAGCTTATTTGTTTACTTATTCAACCTAAAAATCAACCATGAATATTATCAGAAGATTCTCTAAATTCCAACGAACTTCACCTAGTCAAGGTGGTTTTACTTTAATTGAAATCATGGTTGTGATCGTAATCATAGGTATTATGGCGACGATGATTGTGCCAAGAATCATGAGTAAACCTGACGAGGCTCGCGTGATTGCGGCTAAGCAAGATATTAGCACTCTGGTTCAAGCACTAAAAATTTACCGATTAGACATAGGCAGGTACCCAACAACTGAACAAGGCTTAAAAGCTTTAGTTGAAAAACCAACTGCTGAACCGATTCCACAAAACTGGAAACCAGGGGGCTATTTAGACCTATTACCTAAAGATCCTTGGGGTTATTCCTATCAATATCTAAATCCAGGTGCTCATTCCGAAATGGATGTTTTTAGTTTTGGTGCTGACAATAAACCGGGTGGAACTTCCTTAGATGCTGACATTGGCAACTGGTAAAAACAATAAAACGATCAATGGTTTTTCTCTAATTGAGTTATTAACCGTCTTAGTTATCATTGGAATTATTGCCAGTTTGACGAGGCTGGCTATTCCAAATAGTGACAAAAGAAGTTGGGAAAATGAAACCCAACGATTAGTGGCAGTTTTAAATCAAGCCAACGAAGAAAGCATTCTTTTGGGCGTTAATTTTGAGGTTGTTATTGATGATCAAGGTTGGCGTTTTTATCAAACGAACGCCAAACAAGAACGCGTTCTGATGAATGATGTTTTTTCACCTAAAAGATGGGAAAAGCCTATCTTAGTAACGGGGCGGAATTCCTTTTCAATTGGGGACCTTTCTCAAAATCAGGGAATCGAAATCACTTTAAAGAGAAATGATTTCACCATCAAAATGATTCGTGAGCCAGGCGGTCGTTTTTTACTGATTCCGGCATGAAAAATCCTTTATTAAAAACCTCAACTCAAAGTCCAAGCGCAAGTGGCTTTACCTTAATAGAGGTATTAATTGGTTTAGCGATCTTGGCCATCGCATTAACCTCTGGCCTCAAAGCGATTTCCCAAAGCGCACAAACTCAAACGGGCATTGAAGCACGCTACCTTGCTTTGTGGTCTGCGAATAACGCACTCAATGAGATGATTTTTACTAAAGAATGGCCTGAAATCGGTTCAAAAACTTTTCCATGTCCACAACTAAAAGAAAACTTTATTTGTAAAAAAACTGTTTTTGCAACACCAAATCCCATTTTCAAAAGAATTGAAATTGCTGTTTATTTAGAGTCCTCCATCGCTAGTGGGGTCACTGCAGGTTCAAGACTTGCCATATTGACGACTGTGATCATCAATCCCGTATCAGGTCTTTTATGAAATCAAATCAGGGATTTACTTTAATTGAGGTCATGATTGCGCTAATCATTATGGCTATCATTGGCATCATGACTTGGAGGGGCTTAGATGGCTCCTTGCGTTCTAAGGAAGTTATTGAACAACATATTGAAGAGCATAAAGCAATTCAAACTTTAATCAATAATTGGCAAAATGATTGTAAAGGTTTAACAAACGGCCTTAATTCTGAAATACCTAACTTTGTTAAAGGTAATAAAAGTTTTTGGCTGATAAAACATATTTCCTCAATCAACGCCCAAGGATGGCAAATTATTGCTTACACCCTTACTGATAAAAAATTACAACGTTTACAAAGTGTTATCTTTCCTACAAAAGCTGAATTAGAAACACTTTGGCTAAGCGCTCTAAAAGAACCAGACCTAGGGGGTAATAATTTACAAGCTAGCTTTGAGCTAGACGGTATTTCATCGCAAATGTTTCAACTAAAATACCAAAATCAAATTTCAGGTAGCACCTTGAAATCAGTCTTACTTGGTATCGAAGCGAGTTGGCAATTTAGTGCTTATACCAATCGCTTAACGACGAGTTGCTTAATCGAAAATCAACTATGAAAAGCCTCCAACCATCTTCTAATGGCTCAACTACGATTACCGCATTGATTGTGGTTGGGATTGTGGCAATAGTAGCCAGTGGACTGGCTTGGAAGCAACATTTAGAAATACGTCAACTCGAGAATGTGCGAGATCAAGTACAAGTGGGCTGGTTACAAAAGAACTTAGTTGATTTTTCAAGGGTGATTTTAAAAGATGATCTAAGACAAAGCCAAGGGGTCGATCACCTTGGTGAAATTTGGGCCTTACCATTGCAAGACAGTAAGATTGCAGATTTTCTAAAAAGCCAAGATTTACCAGATGAAATCGACTCAATTACTCTAAAAGCTCGCTTAACAGATGCCCAAAGTATGTTTAACTTAACCACCCTATGGGGTACCGGTAACTCATCACTCCCGGACACAGATGCCATCAAAGTCTATGTCAATTTACTCAATCAACTCGGTTTAGATGGTCAATTAGCAAATCAAACTGTCAATATTGCACTCAGAAGTAAAGCAAAACCAACACATATCGATGATTTACTTACTTTTCCGGGGTATTCAAAAGAGATTTTGACAAAAATAAAACCATTTGTAGTTGTTCTACCTCAAACAACTTCTGTGAATATCAACACTTGTAGTGCTGAGGTGCTTTTAGCAGTTTATTCCTTCTTAACTAGGTCTGATGTGGATCGTTTGTTACAATCAAGAACAACTTCTCCATTTAGTTCAATCGATGACATTAATAAGAGAGTAAATCAAGTTCGTCCCAATGTTGCCAACCCTACAATCAATCCCTTGTTAGATGTTAAATCGAACTATTGGATTGCCTATTCTGAAATTCAAATGCGCCAAAGATTGTTTAATAATCAGACATTAATAAGTAGAAATGATACATTAATGAGTGGTGGAAATTTGACACAAATCATTTGGTCTAAACAATACTTAAGTCAACTTCAATGAGCATACTCTTATTGCGATGCCCGCAAAAACCGTTTGATAGTTCATTGCAAGAATGGAACTCAGATCAACTCATGTTTGAATGGGCGTTTTCTGATGGCATGTGGCAAAAAGGATTGATCGAAAATGTGCCCTTTGCAGACGAAATCATTGCCTTGATGCCATCAATTGATGTGCGTTTGATTGAGTTGAAAGTCCCTGCCGTTAACGACAAAAAGTTAAAAACGATTCTGTCTTCGCTGCTTGAAGAGGAAATCCTTGGTTCTATTAGTCAAAATGAAATTCAATTACTACCTCAACTACCTCACCAATCTCAATCTTTAAGAACCGTTGCAGTCATTGATGCTAATTGGTTTAAATGGCTTTATGAACAGTTGTCGAATCTAATTTTTAGTACGATTAAACTTATCCCTGAGTTTTTCGCAATTCCTTTGAATCAGTCCAATCCAGAGTCGTACTTTACTGACCATCTCAATACCAGAACATACATAAGCAGGTTAGATGTTCTAAAAGTAGTAGTTTGGATGCAACCGAAGGAGGCTAGTTTAAGTTCTCTGCCATTCCTGCGAACGAATAACATAAAGCCTCAGCAGTTAACCGATCAAATCTTGCTGAACGGTGCGAGTCAATTAGATATTGATTTGAAATATATCAATTTACTTCCAGAGCGCTTTTATCAAATCCGCAAAAAGGGACAAAAGCAATTAAAAAATTGGGGCACGAAAGAACTGTGGGAGACACCCATAAAATGGGCTTTCATTTGCCTTTGTGTGTTGATTTTTTCTAAATTAGGATACCTTGGTTATTTAAGTTGGATGAACTACTCTTGGCAACAACAACTCACTGCCTCTGCGCAACAAACCCTTGGATCCAAGACTAAAGAGGCTTTAAAATTATTGGCATTGACTGCGTGTCAAACTGATCGCAAAAATGGTCAGTTATGTAGTGCTGAATTTTTACCGATGCTTAACCACTTAGATGGCATTTTGGAAATTTTACCGCCCGATTCCCTTATTGGTATCAGCTACTCACCGGAAGGCCTTGTTTTTGAGTTAAATTCAAATGTTGACAATAAGTTACTGATTGCAAATCCGGCTTTAAGAAATCATATGATTCAACGCATTACTCCCACCCAATTTATTTTAAGACCTTTTGCTGGCTTAGGAGTTGAAACTAAATGATCACTTCGAATTGGCAAGATAAATTACCCAAAATCAATCTTAGGATTGATTCAATCTTTAGTAAGGCTCTCATACTTACTATTGGATTCATTTTGACTGTTCTGCTTTATTTGTTTTTTTTAAGACCGGTTGAGCTCAAGTTAGAAAACAAGTTAAACCATTATCCAACTCAGTGGTCTCATTTAGCTCAGATCACCAAGACGATTCAACAAACTAATGGAGAAAATGCTTTTTTCCCATTTTTGAACGAACAAGAGTTTGAAGTGCTTCGAGCAAAATTTAATAGTTTAGGAATGCGGCCTAATATTTTTCGCTTGGTTAATAGTAACGAGCCCAAAATTGAAATCCAAATCAACGAGGTAGATTTTTCAACTTGGTTGCATTTGCTCGATGATTTACGTATCAAGTACCATTTATATACGGAATCAGCCACTATTCAAAAAGGTGGTGAATTAGGTACGGTTCAAGTTAGTGTAACTTTGGTTCAAAAAAGATGACAATCCAACTAGAACAGCCCTCCTTTAAACTCGGAAGATATAGTTTTTTAGTACTTTTCTTATGTTTATTCATCACTCTTTTGTGGCAATTGCCAGTGAGTTTCATTAGCCCTCAAATTGAAAAGATGAGTGCTTGTAAAATCAAACTTTACCAAGTTCAGGGCACTTTGTGGAATGGGAGTTCGAGTATTGGTTTATCCGAATTAAATGAGGCTGGTGCTTGTAAAGCACCCTCTGCTATAACAGAAAGGCTATATTGGAAAACCAGTTGTCAACTTTTGTCCGCACAATGTCATACCGATATTTCAGTTAGTCGTAGCCAACAACCCATTCGGATCGTTTTTGGATTTAAAGGTGTTCAAATTCAGAACAACCAAATTCAATTGCCCGCTAATCTTTTAGAAAGTTTAGGTAGTCCATGGAACTCTCTACATCCTCAGGGCTTATTAGATATTCATTGGAATGATTTAAATTTTTCAAAAAATTCAGATGGCATGGTAAGTGTTAAGGTTGTTAATCTCTCTAGTTCGATTTCTAAGGTTGCCCCTCTAGGCAGTTATGAGCTGAAGATTAGTTTAAATAATCCCATTAGTGCTAATTTAATTACTTTAAACGGCCCACTGATCCTAAATGGTCAAGGACAATTCATCAATCAAGCGTTACACTTTGAGGGTAATGCATCTTCTACCCCAGAAGCAAAGAACTCTTTAACCGGATTACTATCCGTCATTGGCATTAAAAATGGCGATAACTACCAACTAAAATTTTAGGATGCTGCATGCTTAACCGACTTTTAATCGTCCATTATTTGTTTTTAATTGGTCTAACCCTGGGTATCTCAGGCGTAAGTGCGCAGTCCAATGCTAATGGCAATGAAAACACGATTAGCTTATCTTTTGTCAATGCTGATATTGAGTCGGTAGTTGCTACCGTTGCTAAAGCCACCAACAAATCCATTCTTGTTGATCCAAAAGTTAAAGGAACGATTAATTTAACGAGTAGCAAGCCTTTAACATCTGCTCAAACAATTAATGCACTTTCTAGCTCATTAAGATTAGCAGGATTTGCTTTAGTACAAACGAGCAACAGTTATTTAGTCGTTCCAGAGGCAGATGCCAAACTTCAATCTTCAAAAATATACTCTGGCAAAGGCAACTCGGATGGTGATCAAATTATTACCCGGGTATTTAAGTTAAATTTTGAATCAGCAAATAACTTGGTTTCGATTTTAAGACCGCTCATTTCACCGAACAATATTATTAATGCCTATCCAGGCAATAATACGATTGTGATTACGGACTATGCCAGTAATATTTCTAGGATTGAAAAATTAATTGCGAGTATCGATAGTCCAAACGCCTCCAAAGTAGAAACCATCATCCTCAAGTATGCCCAAGCAAATGAAGTTGCTAATTTAATTAGTAAAGTGATGGATACCAATGCACAGGCAGGAGGTGAAGCCTCACTAAAAACGACTATCTTGGCTGAACCAAGAAGTAATTCATTACTAATTAGAGGTGCAAATCCTGAAAGAGTTAATCAAATACGCTCTTTAGTAGCAAAATTAGATGTGCCAACTAATATTGGTAATATTTGGGTGATTGCTGTTAAAAATGCAGATGCAACCAAACTAGCGATAACCCTGCGAGCGATTATCGCTGCTGACAGTTCACTCTCTAATATGTCTGGCTCGAGCAACTCCCAAATCAATAACATCCCAGGCGCAACGAATCTAAGCAGTCCACCTCCAGGTATGGCGGCGCCAAACATGAACTCGCAAAATAATCAATTAGGTGGTGGTCCGTCAGCTGCAGCAACTACAGCCTTGAGCAGCAGCAGTAACCCTTCTACCGGTGGAATGATTCAGGCAGATCCAACCACGAATTCTTTAATTATCACTGCTCCTGAACCGCTCTATCGCAATCTTGCTAGAGTCGTTGAACAACTAGATAAACGCCGCACCCAAATTTACATAGAAACAATGATTGTTGAGCTGACTTCTGCCAATGCTGCTGAACTAGGTGTGCAGTGGCAAGCAATTTTAGGTGCAGGCAACCAAAATTCCGTTTATGCGGGTACTAACTTTACAGGTCCTAGCGGAGGTGGTTCAAATATTATTGCTTTAAACGGAGCAGCCGGTTACTTATCTGGCACAAACACGACAACCCCTAATGTGCTGCCATCAGCGGGACTTAATTTGGGGGTTGTGAGCCAGTTCAATGGAATAGCGACCTTATCATCTTTGATAAGAGCAATTTCAACTCAACAAGGAACCAATATTCTTTCCACACCAAATTTAATGACTCTCGATAATGAAGAGGCACGTATCGTGGTAGGTAAGAACGTTCCGATCGTCACAGGTCAGTACGCTCAAACAGGTTTATCTCCGAGTGTGACTCCCTTTCAGACCATTACTCGCCAGGACGTTGGTATTACTTTACGAGTGAAACCACAAATTTCTGAAAACGGTACAGTTAAATTACAAATATTCCAAGAAGTTTCATCTGTTTATAGCCAAGATCCTGTAAATGGCATTATTTTAAATAAACGAAACATTGAATCGAATGTCATCGTGGATGATGGACAAATTATTGTTTTGGGCGGACTGATTGAAGATTCTTATAACGATGGTAGTTCAAAGATTCCATTATTAGGTGATTTGCCATTATTAGGTAACCTATTTAGATACGACAATAAAGCTAGAACCAAAACGAATTTGATGGTTTTTATACGTCCTTATGTACTTAAAACTAGTGCTCAGACAGATGAGTTTTCTAATAAGCAGTTGGAAATGATTGGTCAAAAGGACGCAAAATTCCAACAAGCTCCCAATTTATTACAAAAAGAAGATATCCCACCCAAAACGAATATTCGTGAACCAATAATGACGACGCCAAGTAATAACTCAAGCGATAAATAATATGTTGAAAATTCCCTTTTCGTATGCGAAGGCAAACGAGGTTCTGCTTGTAAAGCAAGCGAATGGAGAATACTTCGAACTGTTATTTACAGATAATACCCCAGCACATGTGCTGCATGAGATTTCTCGCCAACAGGGTGCGATTATTCCAAAACACAGTACAAGCGAACAAATCTTATCTGGCATTAATGCAAACTATGCACAAGGCGAGCTCGACGCAGCTTCCGTGGCAGATGAGTTAGAAGACAATCTTGATCTATCTAAACTTATGCAAGAAATGCCTATATCAGAGGATTTGCTTGAGTTAAATGATGATGCGCCTGTTATTCGAATGATTAATAGTCTCTTAAAACAAGCTTCAAGAGACGGAGCTTCCGATATTCATTTAGAAGCTTTTGAATATCAATCCGTCGTGCGGTTTAGGATTGATGGCAATTTAAAAGATATCGTTGAAATGAAACGGGGGTTGCATGCCGCATTAGTTTCACGTATCAAAATTATGGCCTCCTTAGATATTGCTGAAAAACGTCTACCGCAAGACGGTCGCATTTCTTTAAGAGTGGGTGGTAAATCCATTGATATTCGTGTTTCCACTTTGCCAACAGCAAATGGTGAGAGAGTTGTACTTCGAATTCTAGAAAAAGATTTTAGTAAGATGAATTTGGACAACCTTGGGATGTCAAGAACTACGGTTCAAAAATTCGAACAACTCATTCAAAAGCCAAACGGCATTGTGTTAGTCACAGGTCCTACTGGTAGCGGTAAAACCACGACTCTTTACGGCGCATTATTGAGACTGCGCTCTAAAGTCAACAATATTATGACGGTCGAAGATCCGATTGAATATAACTTAGACGGCATTGGTCAAACCCAAGTCAATTCACGGATTGATATGACGTTTGCAAGAGCTTTAAGAGCCATCTTAAGACAAGACCCTGACATCGTGATGATCGGTGAAATTCGTGACTTAGAGACCGCACAAATCGCAGTGCAAGCCTCACTTACCGGCCATTTAGTCTTAGCTACCCTTCATACCAATGATGCGCCTTCTGCAGTCACTCGGCTGATTGATATGGGCATAGAGCCTTTTTTACTCTCCTCAACTCTTCTAGGTGTGCTTGGACAGAGATTAATTAGAAAAACCTGCTCACAGTGTCAAGGTCGTGGTTGTGAAGTATGCAGCCACTCCGGTTTTAAAGGCCGAACAGGCATCTATGAACTGATGGCAACGAATGTAAATATTCGTGAGCTCATCCACCAAAGAGCATCTGAATCCCTCATTCGGCAAGCGGCTAGCGAGTCAGGAATGTTATCTTTAAGAGAAGACAGTCAACGTTGGATCGATGCCAAATTAACGACACTTGAGGAAGTAATGATGGTTACCGGCATGGATCAAGTGGAACTATAAGATGGCACGTTATTCCTTTGAAGCTTTCACTTTTGCTGGTAAGACAGAAAAGGGTACGATAGAAAGTGAAAGTATTAAACAAGCTAAACAGCAGCTTGTTGCTAAAAACTTAGTCCCAATTAAAGTGGAGTTAGAGTTTTCAGAAGGTACCCAAAGCACTTGGCAAAACTTCCTCAATCCACAAAAGTCGCTATCCCCCAAAGAGATCGCCATTATTACAAAGCAACTCGCTTTACTTGTTAAATCAGGTATCGCAATTGATGAAGCGGTAGGCTTAATCTCTGATGAAATTGGTTTAAAGAAACATATCAAATCAATCTTAGAGAATATCGTAAGTGAATTACGGGCTGGTCTACCTTTGTCAAAAGCAATTTCAGCCCACCCCAAATCATTTGGACCTTTTTATCAAGGTGTTATCTCTGCAGCCGAGCAATCCGGAAAAATGGGACAAGTTCTTACACAATTAGCGCTCTTTCTTGAAAAACGCCAGGCCCTGTCTCAAAAAGCAATGGGGGCCATGATTTATCCAATGATGCTTGCTGGTGTCTCTTTGATGGTCATTTTATTTCTAATGACCTATGTAGTTCCCCAAATTGTTAAAGTTTTTGAATCAACTAAACAAACTCTGCCTCTGATTACGCAAATTGTCATGGCTGTCTCTTCTTTTTTAACCAATTGGGGACTCTTATTACTAGTCACTTTGCTTGCCCTCTTATTACTAGTTCGAAAATTATTAAGTGACCCAAAAAGAAAATTAAGCTTTGATCGATTCTGTTTAAAAATTCCTACTATCGGGAACCTTTTATTAGCTTTTGATACAGCGAAGTTTGCTGGCACCATGTCGATGCTAATTGAAGCAAATGTGCCAATTCTAGTTGCCTTAAGCCACGCTAAAAATACCTTATCGAATTCTGTTCTAAGACAAGCTATTGAACAAACTGAAATTCGCCTTAAAGAGGGCTCTACTTTATTCAAGGCATTGGGTGCGCAAGGCGTGTTTTCACCGATATTGATTTATTTAATTCGCTCAGGTGAGGCAAGTGGAAAATTAGCCGAAATGTTTAAGTATGGCGGTGAAAATGCGGAATTAGAAGCCGAACAAAAGACGACAATCTTCACGAACCTACTAGAGCCTATCTTAATTCTTGTTATGGGCTTATTAGTACTGGGTATTGTGATGGCAGTAAAGCAACCGATCTTAGAAATGAATAGCGGGATTCGTTAATTATTTTGCTATGAAATCCAACTCTACCCAACATAACTATACCCATTCTCAAAGGGGCTTGTTCACAAAAAAACATTTTCTAATCATCAGCTTTCTCGTAATTATTGGTCTGATTATTTTCCAATTGACTGAAAATTCGAATGAGGAAGATTTTTTCTTCCAAGATACTAGTATTTCTCCTAGTGAGCAATTACAACTCCATGATTTAAATTCACAATTAGCCCTTGTAAAGATGCGTCAAGGGCAAACTAAGAATCATCATTTATATCGAAATGAATCACTGGCTGATAGTTCAAATCAAATACTATCAAATTCGAATAATGGGAGGGGAGGAGTATTGATCTTATCCAATTTATCAGATCAAAATACATTCAACCTAATTCAAGAAAGCTCTAGTAATCAGCATTGGCCAATGATTGCCCCGTTGATTCAAAATGCCACACTGGAATATCCGATTTCAAGTCATTTCGGTTACCGACTCGATCCCTTAAATCATTTACCATCCATGCACCATGGGGTTGATTTTTTAGCGCCAATAGGAACTCCAGTTGTCGCAACTGCTGATGGCATGATTATCAAGGCAGGCCAATCCGATGGTTACGGACTTTCACTAGAAATTCAGCATGCCAATGGCTTCAAATCAAAATATGCGCATGCCAGCTTAATACAAGTCAAAATTGGCGACGAAGTCAAACAAGGTCAAGTAATAGCCTTTGTAGGCAACTCAGGACGAAGTACAGGTGCTCACTTGCATTATGAGATTCTAATTAGTAATAAGCCCATTGACCCGATAAAGTTAATGAAGTAGATTGAAAGACACCTTCCTTCATTTTTTAATTTAAGTTTTCGTTGTCACAATAATTACAGAGGAGCAATTCATGCAAAAGAAATTGAAATATCTAGTTTTTACTAATATGTTGTTTGGATTCATCTCTTTTCATCAAATTTGTGCGGCGCAGACTCCATTACCTGCTGTTGATCCAATCAAAGCTGGTTTTAGTCATGATGGCTTAAAAAGGATTGATGGTTTTTTTGCAACCGAAATCAATGAAAACAGATTACCTGGTGCGGTTCTTGCTGTTGCTAAAAATGGCAAGCTTGCGATTTACAAGTCTTATGGATATCAAGATCCTATTACCAAGCAACCCATGCCTAAAAATGCTATTTTTAATTTAGCATCCATGACAAAAGTGATGGCTACGGTCGGCGCACTCACTATGTATGAAGAGGGTAAATTTACTCTGAATGATCCCGTTACTAATTGGTTTGAGCAGTTTAAAGATGTTAAAGTTGGTCAAGTGAATCCTGATGGAACCGTCACGACCCAAGCTGTGAAGAGAATGATTACAGTTCAAGATTTGATGCGTCACACGAACGGACTGACTTATGGTGCTCGGTCAAATACCCCAATCCATAAATTATCAATGCCTAGCTCTGCAACAGCCGCTTTAACCTATGACGGCAATCAATTTATATCTCAATTGGCGAATACTCCATTGTTATATGAACCAGGAACGGCTTGGGACTATAGTTTTGGAATTGATGTCCTTGGTCTGATTGAAGAGAAAATTGATGGTCAACCTTTAGATAAAGTATTACAAAATCGTATCTGGCAAAAACTAAAAATGGTAGATACGGGCTTTAGTATTAAAGATCGTAGCCGTTTAGCTAAACCCTTTGCGAATGACCCACTCACCGGCAAACCTCAAAAGATTGAAGTGGTGGATAAACCCGTTAAATTTGACTGCGGTGGATCTTGTGCATTTAGTACTGCAGCTGACTATTTACGCTTTGGACAAATGTTATTGAATCAAGGCGAATTAAATGGCGCAAGAGTATTAAGCCCTAATACTGTGAAATTGATGACTTCGGATCATCTCGGTGACAACATCAAAAATCAATTGGCTGGGACAGAGCCAGGTCGCGCAGGATATGGCTTTGGCTTAGGTGTTGCTGTCAGAAAAGTCAGAGGCGTTGCCGCAACTAATGGAAATATTGGTGACTTTACTTGGAATGGCGCAAATGGCACACTCTTTTGGGTAGACCCCGTTGAAAATTTAGTCGTGGTGATGATGGCTGCAGCTCCTGGTGAACTTCGCAAGATCTACCGTGAAAAAGTAAGTGCGGTTGTTTACGGCGCCTTGGAAAAATAATTTGATGACACCCAGTTTGAGCGCCTTAGAACTCCATCAACTCAGCTGTGAGTCCACAGAAAAACCATGTGAGTTCTGCGCTACTTTTCAATGTGATAGTTGGGAAACCTTACCCACTAATTTTGTTGCCAGCGAATATCCTGTGATTGGTCATTGCAGGTTTGAAGGCTCTGAAAATATTTGGGAAGAATACCATCCAGATAAAACAACCATGTGGTCAAATCAAGCTCCCGTAGCTCTTCAGTATTACCCATACAATCGCTCTGATGTAGCCCAATGTAACCATTGCAAGCGAGTCTATTTAAGGTATACGGAGTTTGGTGGTTATTACGTAGATCAACGGATTCGATTAGTTAATCTATATTTAATTCTATTAGAAAAAGAGGCCTCAAGCTAATCCTTGATCTTTTGTGATTTAATAGAAGTTTTTCAGGAAAATATATGTCAAATTTAGAAATCATTGAACAAGTTGTTGGAGAAGGTACCGAAGCAGTTGCTGGTACTCAAGTTTGGGTTCATTACACTGGCTGGTTGTTTAATGACTCTGCGGAGAATCAAAAAGGAACTAAATTTGACAGCTCAGTTGACCGTAAAGAGTTGTTTAGTTTTGCACTGGGTGCTGGTCAAGTGATTCGTGGATGGGATCAAGGCGTTGCCGGTATGAAAATTGGTGGCAAAAGAACTTTAATTATTCCCGCTGAACTCGGCTATGGTGCACGTGGAGCTGGTGGAGTCATTCCTCCAAATGCAACCTTGGTATTTGATGTTGAGTTACACGACGTAAGGTAAGTTGCACGGTTAAGATTGCTAGTTTTGAAATAAAACCCCCAAGAAATTGCTTCTTGGGGGTTTTTTACTTACTTAAATACAAGCGCAATTAGTATTAATTACTCTTTAGGAATAGGCATAATTTGACCTTCAGTCATTTGTAATACTTTGACTGAACTGCCCTTCATTGCTTCTGCGAATTGTGCAAAAGTGCCAGTTGCCATTGGGTTTGAGTTGTAATGCATCGGCAAAACCATCTTCGGCTTAATCCAGTTTTTAATTGCATAAGCTGCGTCTACCGGACCAGTCGTAAAGTTACCA
>CAISYI010000025.1 GCA_903889595.1 uncultured beta proteobacterium | reverse complement strand
CTTGATTTTGAACCACTCACAAAGATAAATTTTTCTGGAGCACTTTTGTGGTCAATCAGTAATTTGAATAACTGATTAACTTCAGACGTATTCAAGCTTTCGACATCATCAATCAAATAGGCACAGCAATCAGGACCTGTCTGAATATCAGCAAATTGCCAATCTTGTTGCTGATTTGTTAGGTAAAGATGAGGTAATTTTAAATTTGTAAAAAATTTTTGCATAGCAATGAGTAAGTGCGATTTACCACTACCTGAGGGGCCCCAAACATAAATTAAATTGAAATCAATTGAAACTCTTTGCGACTCCCTAAAAAGTGCCTGAATCTGTTTTAAGACCTCAAGAATACTAACTTGAGGGGAGATTGTTGAGTTTGGCAGAATGAAGTTATCTAAGCTTGGCTCAGGCGAAGTCAAAATATCCAAAGTAAATTGCGGAGAGTTCATATCAAAATCAAAGGTCTAATTTGTTTTATACCATTGGCTACTTAAGTACTTCTGTTTTAAAAACCGGAAAGCCACCAAACAAATTGCCGACATCGGAAAAGCCAATAAGATGCCTAAGAAGCCAAATAATTTACCAAAAACCATCAAAGAAAATAGAACTGCAACAGGATGTAATCCAATCCTCTCACCTACTAGACGAGGAGTTAAATAAAACCCTTCCAAAACTTGCCCTAAAGAAAATAGCAATAACACTAATAAAATTTCATTACCGCCACCAAATTGCAATAGGGCAGCAAGTAAAGACAAACAAAGACTTATCATAAATCCCACATAGGGAATAAAAGCAACGAGACCTGTAAAAGTACCTAAAGCCAAAGCGCTCTTAACACCGATAATATAGAGACCAATACTGTAAACCACTGAAAGTATGATCATTACCAAAATTTGACCACGTAAATATTGAGAAAGTAAGGAGTCGACTTCGTTGGCAAGCGGAAAAACGGTGGATTGTAATTTTTTTGGAACGATGCGACCAATCTTATTAAAAAAGTGATCCCAGTCTAAGAGTAAATAGAAAAGAACAAAAAGAACTAAAACAGCGTTACCAAAGAATCCCAGAATGGAGCCAGAGGATTTCATTAAAGTACTTAAGGATCTAGTTACAACGGTATTAGCATTATCAGAAAGTTGAGCCGTAATTTGAGTCGTGGCTTGATCTTGAATATCTTTCCAGTCTAATTCAATCTCAAAAGTAGCTAGTTTTGGAGCAATCCACAACTTAAAGCTTTCAATCCATTGGGGAAACTGCTGTCTTATTTGGGGTATCTCATGTTGCAGTAGGTTTAAAAGCAGAATGATAATCAAAGTCCCAGCAATAATTCCAAGTAAGACAGCAATTAAAGTAGCTAATCCCTCAGGGATTTTGGCGAGAGTTAAACGAACCTTTAAAGGCTCCAAAATATAGGCAAATATAAAAGCTGCCAAAAAAGGCATCAAAATTTCGGACATGAGCACCACCTTCCATTAGAATCTCTACATTCTACTGAGTACTGAGGAATTTTATGACAAATCCATCAAATTTAAATGCAAATGAACCCAAGGGCCTATCTTACAAGGATGCTGGGGTTGATATTGATGCTGGCGATGCCTTAATTGAGAGAATTAAGCCACTTGCAAAGAAAACGATGCGCGAAGGTGTTCTAGCTGGTATTGGAGGCTTCGGAGCCCTATTTGAGATACCTAAACGCTACCACGAGCCCGTTTTAGTCTCGGGTACGGACGGTGTAGGTACTAAATTGAAGTTAGCCTTTGAATGGGAAGCACACGATACAGTCGGTCAAGATTTGGTTGCCATGAGCGTGAATGATATTTTGGTTCAAGGCGCTGAGTCATTATTTTTCCTCGATTATTTTGCCTGTGGCAAGCTTTCTGTTGACGTTGCAACCCGCGTGATTGGCGGAATTGCCACGGGTTGTGAAATCGCTGGTTGTGCTTTAATTGGTGGTGAAACCGCTGAAATGCCAGGCATGTATCCCGACGGTGAATATGATTTAGCAGGTTTTGCAGTCGGTGTAGTAGAAAAATCAAACATTATTACAGGCAAACAAATACAGCCTGGAGATAAGATCATTGGTGTGGCTTCAAGCGGAGCCCATTCAAATGGCTACTCATTGATTCGTAAAATCATCGAAAGAACAAATGCCAAGCCCGAGGATCATTTTGATGGCAAGACACTGCGTGAAGTAGTTATGCAACCTACCCAAATTTATGTCAAACCTGTTTTAGAACTTTTAAAAAATGTAAGCATAAAAGGGATGGCTCATATTACAGGTGGTGGGTTGGTTGAGAATATTCCTAGAGTATTGCCAGATCACGTTCAAGCCGTTCTTCAACGTGACGCATGGCAAATGCCGGCCCTGTTTAATTGGTTACAAAAGGGTGGCAATGTCGCTGATGAAGAAATGCACCGCGTATTTAACTGTGGGATTGGTTTAGCAATCGTGGTGAGTCGTGATCATTTGGATCAAGCCCTAAAGTTTTTAAAAGAGTCAGGTTTAAATGCTTGGTCGATTGGAGATGTTGTAGAAAGACCAGCGGGCGCACATCAAACAATCGTTATTTAGATTTTAGGACTCAAATACTCCAAGCATTGCGTCGTCGCCCGATGGATTGCTTGAGCATCTTGAGCATTTACTAAGTACCTGCTGGGCATAGCCCTTAACCAGGTTAATTGCCTTTTTCCTAACTGCCGAGTTGCTGCAGTTCCAGACTCCACGAATTGTTCAAGATTTATCTGCCCACTAAGGTATTCCCAAGCTTGACGATATCCGACAGCCCTCATAGAGGGCAAATCTGGATGAACTTGGGGGATTAGCATTAAGGCCTTTACTTCATCGAGAAATCCACTTTTTAACATGATGCTAAAACGTTCAGAAATTCGATGATGAAGCCATGCTCGATCAGTTGGTTCAAAAGAAACTAGTAAATGCGGAAACCGCCCATCGTCCCTTGAGGCACTATAGGGAGATTTTGAAATCAGTTCGGACATTGCGGTACCCGTCATTTCAAAAACCTCTAAGGCG
>CAISYI010000024.1 GCA_903889595.1 uncultured beta proteobacterium | reverse complement strand
TAATTTATTTCAAATTCCCAAAGATTGGCCAAATCGAAGCTTGAGTACCAGTATCTTGGTGAATCAAATCCAATGGCATGTACAAATCCATAGACATCCTGATCCAAATGCTAAAACAATCCTACTAATTCATGGGGCTGGAGCTAGTACTCACTCTTGGGAAGATGTCTTGCCAAATCTAATGCAGGAATTTACTGTCATCGCACCTGACCTACCGGGACACGGCTTTACAACGGGATATGATCAAAATTTATTAAAAATAGATGATATCGCTTTCGACCTGCATTTATTAATCGAAGAATTGGGCATTCCTAGTCCTAATATCTTTATTGGTCATTCGGCTGGGACGAATATTTGCCTTGCTTTAGGGCTACTTTGTGAGATTGCGCCCGACATAATTATTGGCATGAACCCTGCCCTAGTCCCACCACCTAATGCATATAAGGTATTTCTAGGTCCATTAATTAATCCAATTGCTACTTCTTCATTCATGGCACATTTTTTGGCGAGTACCCTCAGACTATCGGGTGCTATTGATAAAATACTTGATTCGACCAACTCAGAATTGACGTCTCTGCAAAGATCGCGTTATAAAACCCTTTTTAATGATTCTAATCATATTAATAGCGCTTTAAGTTTTGTTGCGGCCATTGATATCCCTAAACTTTTAAAACAAAGCAGCCAAATTCACAGTCATTTGGTATTCGTCCTTGCTAAACAGGACTCTTGGATTCAAATCGCTTCTGTAAAATCGGTGATTAAAGAGTATTATCCAAAGGCCTTGATTTATGAGGAGGAAGGTGGTCATTTGTTTCACGAGGCAAATCCAGTCAGGGCTCTAGAAATTATTCATACTACAATTCAAAATACTTATT
This sequence comes from uncultured beta proteobacterium, assembly GCA_903889595.1. Taxonomy (GTDB): domain Bacteria; phylum Pseudomonadota; class Gammaproteobacteria; order Burkholderiales; family Burkholderiaceae; genus Polynucleobacter. Next base: position 694 of record CAISYI010000024.1, on the reverse strand, counting down.
TTGATATTAAAGTTTCCGTCTAAATTTCATGCTTAGTGCTAACAATATCTCCTGTCAAAGAGGTCGCCAGATGCTTTGGAAAGATCTTAGTTTGGAAACTGCGCCAGGCACTATCACCTTTATTCGAGGTGCGAATGGTCAAGGTAAATCCTCTTTGTTGAGAATTTTAGCGGGGATTAGCACTCCTTATGAGGGCCAAGTTCGTTGGCAAGGTGCGCTTTTCAAAAAAAATCTTGACGATTTTCATCGCTCAATCAGCTATTTTGGTCATACTATCCCTTTAAAAGGCGACCTTAGTGCGATCAATAACCTCAGTTACCTGATGCAGATTCACGGTTTAAGTTTAAACAATGATGTGATAGAAAAAGCACTTCTGAATTGGGGTTTACCAGCGAGAACCATTCATTTACCAGCTAAATTGCTTTCGCAAGGTCAAAAACAGCGAGTTTGCTTGGCCCAACTCAATTTGAGTCAAAGTTTGGTCTGGATTCTTGACGAACCTTTTAATGGCCTAGATTTGAGTGGCTCTGGATTATTGCTCACAGCATTTGCCAAACATTTAAGCCAGCAAGGGAGTATCGTTTTAACGAGTCACCTCCACACGAGCCTACGCATACCTAACTCCCCGCTGCAGAACTTTGCAGAGTCAATTATAGAATTACAAGGGGTTTAAGAATGACGACTCACAGTAATT
>CAISYI010000023.1 GCA_903889595.1 uncultured beta proteobacterium | reverse complement strand
TCTAGTTGAAACTGTAAGGCATTAATCGGCGCAAACTCTTTGACGACAGAATCTTTACCTGACATGCTCTGAATACTTTGTAATGGACCCCGAGATTCTATATTGCCCTTTTGTCCAAACACATGCACTCGCCAAAATACCGGTGATGGTCTTGGCGAAGATAAAAGTCCGGTTGCACCGGATTCAAAATCGACTATTAAGGCCAAAGTATCCATCGTACCGCCATCCATTTGGCGATAAATACCCTCTACTGATTTGATTGGACCCATTAAGTTCGTAAACGCATCAACGATATGAATTCCCGTTGCGGTTAAATTTCCACCGGGTACATTTTCTGGCAGATCACGCCAAGAGGTTTGGAAGTTTTTTAAATTCTCATTAGTAAAGTTCCCCTCAATATGGATCAACTTACCGAGCTCACCCGATCTTACAACCTGTTGCACATGTTGCATCGATGGCCAAAAACGCTTATCGTGTCCCACACCAATTAAGACTTGATGTTCTTGACAAACAGCTACTGCCTGGCGCGCTTCGTCTAAAGTAAGGGCAAGGGGTTTTTCGCAAAAAACTGCTTTACCCGCTTTAGCTGCTGCAGTAATTTGTGGCAAATGCAACAGATGGGGTGTTGCTAAAACAATCATCTCAATCGATGGATCGAGTAAGACTTCGTTTGGATCAGCAGTGACCTCCAAATGCTTCTCCTTGGCAAAATCTAAATGCTTTGAGGGATTGGTAACGACTGCCTTTTTAAAGCAGACGACTTCACTGTGCTCAACCGCGTTAACGAGATTTCTACCCCAACGGCCTAAACCAAAAATAGCTGCATTGATCATTAAGGTTTTCCTACAAAGCCAGTTATTGCCTCAATGTTTTTGATTGCCGCTACGTGATCCAATAAACGCTGCGCTGTCTTGGACATCGCTAAATCGACTAACTTACCATCTACCGTAGTACTCGCAACGCCTCGCGTTAAAGCTTCTTCATAAGCGATCACCACTCTTGAGTAATACTCAATTTGAGCGGCAGTTGGCGTATAGATATTATTTGCATCCTCAATTTGATTCGGATGAATGACGGTGCGACCTCGATAACCTAAGCGCTTGGAGAGTTGTGTATCGCTTCTAAATCCCTCTGGATCTTTCACATTTGCAAACACGCCGTCTAGAGGACAATCGAAATTAGCAGCCCTAGCAGATACTAATGAGAACTGGCGAACAAACATCATTTCTGGCCCAGGGCTTGTCCAAGTAGCGCCGAGCGAGACATTCATGTCACCATCTTCACCACCACCATAAATCATGCTCTGAATCCGCTTGCTACTTGTCATAATCGATCTGGAATCAAGAACGCCGCCGGCACTTTCCATCATGATAATAATAGCCGTTGAACCTACACTTAGACCACGCCGAATCTCATAACTCGCGATCATCTGATCTACCGTATTGATATCCGCTACAGAGTCCATTTTTGGCACAATCAAACCTGTGAGCCCAGGCGCACCAATTAGAGCGTCGATATCTTCATGAAAAAAACCGGTAGATAAGCTATTCACTCTCACCCAACTACGCTCGCCTCTTACTTTCGGCATGACGTCTAAGGTCATTTGTCTAGCGTTCTGTTTTTCTGGGTCCGGAACTGTATCTTCGAGATCAAAAATAAAACCATCTGCTGGCAGAGTGTCTAATTTATTCAACATACGTTCTTGGTTTGCTGGAACGAAGAGGAGGCTGCGCCAAATTTTCATAAGTTATGCTTTCAAATAAGTTATTTTTAAATCAATTTAATTCGTGGGTTTGTGAAGTAAAACGATGCCTTGCTCCGCGTAGGTTTGGATTTGTTCTGGGGTATAACCAAGCCCTTGCAAAATTTGGGCAGAGTGCTCACCCAGGCTAGGTGCATGCAATCTGATGGTCGGACTACCTTCCTCAAACAATACGGGATTACGCACTGCTTTCATTTTGCCCATCACAGGATGCTCAATATCCACAGCAACCTTACGATCAATAATGTGCGGATCTTCAAATACTTCTTTAATATTATTCATACGAGAACACGGCACGCCCGCTTGCATTAATAGGGCTTCTAGTTCATCTGAGGGTCTTTTAGATACCGCCGGCTCCACTATAGCTAATAAATGAGCTTCATTTTGTTTGCGAAGTACATAACTGGAAAAACGTTGATCAGTCAGATGGTCGCCAAGATCTAAGGCCAGCATAAAACGTTTAAACAACTCATCATTGGGTGTCCCAATTGCGAGATATTCTTTATCAATCGTCTCAAATAATTGATAAGGCGTATTTAAGCGATGTTGATTGCCCATACGTTCAGGCACATCATTGGTTGCCAAATAATAGGCAGTCTCCCAAGCAGCAGCTGCAATCGAAGCCTCGACCAAAGAAACATCTGCCACTTTGCCACCACGACCTTTTAAAACACTAATCAGACCACTCAGTGCAGCGTAGGTTGCAAAGAGTGCACCAAAGATATCCGCCGTCTGAATGCCTGGTCGCATCGGCATTTCGCCTGGTGCACCGGTAACCGATAGCGTGCCAGAAAACGCCTCCACAATGAGATTCACTCCTGCGCGCTTACGGTGAGGTCCTGTTTGACCAAAGCCAGAAGCAGATACATACACAATATTTGGATTGATGGCTTTTAAATCCGCAGCGCCTAGACCCAGTTTTTCTAAAACACCAGGTCGATTATTTTCTAAAAAAACATCAGATTCTTTCACCAATTTTTTTAAAATCTCAATCGCTTCAGGTTGTTTTAGATCTAAGACCAAACTTTGTTTATTACGATTTAAGGCAGCGAAGCTAGCACTTTGACCATTCACCATTGGTGGCATTGCCCGAGTTTGATCTCCGTTCTTTGGTCTTTCCACCTTAATGACATCAGCACCCATATCGCCAAGTAACATACCGCAAAATGGACCAGCAATAAAATTGCCGAGTTCGATGACTTTAATTCCTTCTAAGGGTAATGACATATTTTTCTTTATCTTTTATTCACTAAATTTAATATTCGCAGCTAAGCGTTTATTGAGTTCAATTTCATTAGCAATCACTTTTGCAAACTCTTCTGGAGTGGAGCCAACCACCTCAAAACCTTGGTCAAAAAATGCCTTTTTCGTTTCTGGCTGTTCTAACACTTT
>CAISYI010000022.1 GCA_903889595.1 uncultured beta proteobacterium | reverse complement strand
GTAATATTTGCTACGCCATCTTCTGGAATCTCAAAGGTTTTATCATGTGAGCCGTATTCTTCAGCTTGTTGTGCCATCAAGCCAACGTTAGGAACCGTTCCCATTGTTTTGGGGTCAAAATTACCATGCCATTTACAAAACCCAATCACTTCTTGATAAATTCTTGCAAAAGTAGATTCAGGAATAGTGGCCTTAACATTTTTCAATTGACCATCTTTGCCCCACATTTTGCCGCCATTACGAATCATGACTGGCAGGGATGCATCAACGATAATATCGTTCGGCGAATAAAAGTTATCAATACCTTTTGCCGAGTCGACCATCGCTACTTCAGGACGATTAGCATGACATGCTTTTAAATCTTGTTTGATTTCATCTTGCTTACTTTGTGGCAAGCTCGAAATTTTATCGTATAAATTAATCATCCCGTTATTCACGTTGACGCCTAATTCGTCAAACAATTGACCATGTTTAGCAAAAGCATCTTTGTAAAAAACGCGGACACAATGGCCAAAAACAATGGGGTGTGAAACCTTCATCATGGTGGCTTTTACATGTAAAGAAAAGAGAAGGCCTGTTTTACGAGCATCTTCCATCTCATTTTCATAAAAATCGAGTAAGGCTTTTTTACTCATAAACATGCTATCAATCACTTCTTTATCGAGAAGTGAAACTTTAGATTTTAGAATCACCACCTTACCGCTTTTGGTTATCAATTCCATTTTTACATCACGAGCTTTATCTAAAGTGATAGATTTTTCACCGGCATAGAAATCACCGCGAGGCATATGGGAAACATGGGAAGGTGATGCTTGGCTCCAAACAGCCATCGAATGGGGGTTTTTCTTAGCAAATTCTTTTACAGCGCGGGGAGCACGACGGTCAGAATTTCCTTCGCGCAAAACAGGATTAACGGCACTACCAGTACATTTTGAATATTTGGCCTTAATAAGTTTTTCTTCATCGTTTTTTGGCGTTTCTGGGTAATCTGGAATTTGATAACCTTTAGACTGTAATTCTTTAATAGCGCCGACCAATTGAGCAACTGAGGCACTGATATTAGGTAATTTAATAATATTGGCATAAGGTTGCAGGGTGAGTTTACCTAATTCTGCTAAGTTATCCGGTAATTTTTGTTCAGCAGATAAGTAATCTGGAAATTCGCCCAAGATACGAGCAGCTAATGAAATATCACTTGAAACAACTTCAATCCCAGCTTGAGCAGCAAAACTTTGGACAAGCGGTAAAAAACTAACTGTAGCTAGCATTGGGGCTTCATCTGTGAGGGTATAGATGATTTGTGATTGATTATTACTCATGTCTTCCTTTGGTGTCATTCAACTCTAAAAATGGATCAATTATTAACAGTAATTAAAGATAGAATCACTCAAGCCAGCCTCTTCCATGAGAATTACTCATAGATAAAATCAGCTTAATTAGCTAGACCTAATCCTAAGTTTTAAACTGCGCCTATCTAGATAGAACAAATTTAGCCTAGATATTTGGCGTTATTTTTAACTTCCTATTATAAAACCTAATAAGTCAGATTTCTTAAAATCAATAAAAGAGTGAGCGAAACAATGAAAAAATGCCTGCAATGGTGCAATAAACAATTTTTTATTGGTAACTATTGTTTTGGTACTTTAGGTTCCTTTATCGTACTTTTCTAGTCATAATGGAACTAAAAAATAAGGAAATCATTGTGTCCATTAACGTAAAGCTGTCTGAAAGCTTAGTAGCGCAAGCAAAAATCTTTGGAAATATTGAGCATCGCTCAGTACCAAAACAGATTGAGTATTGGTCGCAAATTGGCAAGATTGCCCAAGAAAATCCTAACTTAAACTTTTTAATGATTTGCGAAATATTGGTTGCTGATCAAGAACCAGTGATTGGTGAATACGTTTTTAGTTAATGCGTTTGCTTATAACAGGTACCTTTGAGAAGGTAACTAAAAAACTACATGGTTCTCAAAAAGTGAAGTTAGCTGGAGCAATGAAACTAATTTGCAAAGCTCCCTCGATTGGGGTGACAAAATTGAGGGATTTGCCAGGAGTATATGGGTATAAATTTAGACTCTCACAACAGCAGTATTTGTGCGATTATCGAATTTTAAATGAAGAAAGTATTAAACTTTTAACCTTTGGCCGACAAGAAGATTTCTACAGAGATTTAATGCGTCAGGGTAAATAATCTCCTAACTAAAGGTTTGCCCTATTATTGAAGCTAAAATTACTTGCCACTCTGCCATGACCAATGCATCATCTTTTAAATCATTTAAGTTCTATGGAATCAGAAAAAATAAAAATATCACCCCTAGCGTTTAAACTCGGAATAGCTGGTTTAATTCCTTTTGTGGCTTTAGCTGGTTTAACCTTTATTGGATTATCTCCCTATAAAAATATCATCATCCTGAGTTTGCTTGGATATGGGGCTTGTATTTGTAGTTTCCTTGGAGCAATTCATTGGGGTCTCACTATGCGTGACACAACGCCTAACAAAGGATATTTAATATGGGGAGTAATTCCTAGTTTAATCGGGTGGATCAGTCTAATAATCAGACCAGAAATAGGCTTACTATTAATTACTGCGTTACTATGGATTTGCTTTTTTGTTGATTCAAAGATTTATCCTAAATATACTCTTGCACATTGGTTGCCAATGCGTTTGATTTTGACAATTACATCCAGTGTTTCTTGTCTTATTGCAGCAAATAACTAATTCACCTAATAGCTAGTTGCGCATTACTTAAGAAATTGAAAAAATCTAATTCGAGGTAAATAGATTTTTTTTAAGAAGTGCTAACAACCCTTAATATGGGGAGTAAATATTGTTAATAGTAAATATTTTCCTCAGATCAAAAGACCAAAAATATGATTTTTAAAATTAGACCTATGCTACGTTTTATCTTCTTGTTAGGACTTTTCTCTTCAATTGCTTTTGGCGCTGAGAAAAGTAATTCAAAAGCAAACTATCAGGCTACGGAGAGATATTATCAAAACATAATCCGTCAAGCGTCAGTTCCTATAGCGGAGTTACAGCAGTTCATCCATTATTTACCAAAAGGCGGAGATATTCATCACCACTACGTTGGCGCACTTTATGCTGAAACTTACGTAGATTGGGTTGAGCAGAAGGGCTATTGTATCTACCGTAACAATTTTAAGATTGAGACTCAATTAGAAGCTAACCAAGGGAACTCAAGTAAAGAATGTATAAGTGTTTCGCAACTTCGTGCAGATAGCCTTCTTTACAACAGACTATTACAACATTGGTCTGATAAAGATTTCAATAATCAGTTGCCTTCGGATCAACAGTTTTTTAGTACCTTTGCTTATTTTTTCCCCATCGCATATTCTTATAATAGGGCGGGTCTCGAGATTATTAAAAATCGTGCTCTCGATGAAAATTTGCAATATATTGAGACCACATTTATGTTGTCACCTTCAAAGGGTGATAAAAAAGTTGATCAAAAACTAAGAACCTTGAATACCAATAGAGATGATCTTGTTATCAATCAGACATTAGATTCATCTTTTGCAGATTTCCAGTTAGACAAAGATTTTCAAGTTGCAATTAGTGATTATGTTAAAGAGATTGATGATCATTTTTCACAAGTAAATGATTCTCTTTTTACTGTGAAGGCACAAGCATATGCCTTGAGAAATGAAGAGCCTGATATATTTTTTGCAAGGCTTTACGCCTCTTTTGTCGCAAGTCAAAAATCCACAAATATTGTCGGTGTAAATATTGTTGGACCAGAAAATGAGTTTGTTTCAATGCGCGACTATTCCTTACACATGAAAATGGCTCGTTTTTTAAAACAAAAATTTCCTAGTACAAAACTTTCTTTTCATGCTGGGGAATTGGCTTTAGGCATGGTGCCACCTGAGGGTTTGAGAAGCCACATTACTGAGGCAGTTCAAGTTGCAGGAGTTGATCGTATCGGTCATGGCCTAGATATTATCTATGAGCGTAATTTCAATCAACTCATGCAAGAAATGAAGCAAAAAAAGATTGCTGTAGAAATTAATTTAACTAGTAATGAATTCATTACAAAAATTTCTGGCCAGAGTCATCCCATCGCTTTGTACGAAAAAAATGGCGTACCCATAGTAATCTCAAGTGATGACGAGGGCGTTTCAAGAGGGAGTATTGGTCAAGAATACTTGCTTTATTTGACTCGTTATAAACCCTCTTATGCGACCTTAAAGAAAACTATTTACAACAGTATCGAGTACTCTTTTTTGAGTAAACAAGAAAAGGCAGCCCAAATTGAGAAATTAAATAATAAATTTGCACAGTTTGAAGCCAAAATTTCCTTATTCCATTGAGGTAATTTCAACTTTCTTAGATTTGAACTGCTCAGAGCTAAAGCACCTGGGGTTTCGCGTCTAGATGCTCACTTTAATCTTTTTTCAAATTAGTACTAAAAATTCGGTCGAATCATTCGATCTAAAATGAGTTACCATAATTCTATTGAAAACAATAAAGGAGCCAGCGAAAATGAGTCACACTCTAGAACAATTTGCTAGTCAATGCCACGATATTCTTAAGAATAGCCCAGGACCTGATGGGCGTCAAAAAGTTGCTGACGCGTTAAAAGATGTTTTGATTGATCAGAACTTTATTGCAAAGCACCTCCCCCCAACCACTGGCGAGCGCGAAATTATTTATCAAGATCCTGAATTGGGATTTTGCATTCTGGCGCATCATTATCTTGGCGCCAAAAGTTCTGACCCACATGATCATGCTCATTCTTGGGCCATCTATGGGCAAGTCCACGGTAGAACTGAAATGCGAGATTTTCAGAAACTCGAAGAGGCTAGTGTTGATAAACCGGGCAAAGTGAAAGCGACCCGTTCTTACGCACTGACTCCCGGTGATGCGCACGTTTACAACGAGGGAGATTTACATGCGCCTGAGCGTAAAGACTCAACTAGTCTGATTCGTATCGAAGGGACAGATATGTCAAAGGTTAAGCGTTTTAAATACAAAGTAGTGTAAGTCTAGTCGTTTCTTGGCATTCATGAATACGATTGTTAGAGTATTCATGAACCTATCACGTGACTTGTTCACTCTAAAACGGGGACGAAGTCAATCTCGTGAATATCAAAGTAGAGTATTGACACCACTAATAATATGGATTTGTAATGGCGATTCAATCGGTTGATGCTATAACCTTAAAGCAATGGCTACATGGACAAACTGAAATTGCTTTGTTTGATGTGCGAGAACACGGTCAATACGGAGAGTCACATCTCTTTTTAGCAACATCTTTGCCGTATAGTCGACTGGAATATGATATTGCTCGATTAGCTCCCCGAAAATCTGTCAGGCTAGTGGTTTATGACAATAATGGAGCTGGCGTTTCAGTTAAAGCCGCTCAGGCCCTGATTCAGCAGGGCTATCAAGATATTTATTTGCTAAGTGGTGGCACGCAGGGTTGGTTGGATGCGGGATTTAATTTATTTGCTGGAGTCAATCTCCCATCTAAAACCTTTGGGGAGTTAGTTGAGCATCAATGTCATACACCCCGAGTGAGCGCTGATGATTTAATGAAAATGATGAACGACCGAGAAGATTTCATCATTTTGGATGGCAGACCTCAGAGTGAATTTAAAAAGATGAGCATTCCTGGGGCTCAATGTTGTCCCAACGGGGAATTAGCCTACCGCATTAAAAGCCACGTTAGTAAACAAGATACCAAAATCATTATTAATTGTGCCGGGAGAACCCGTAGCATCATTGGCGCACAAACTTTGATTAATTTGGGAATCAAAAATCCAATCTTTGCTTTAGAGAACGGTACCCAAGGTTGGTATCTAAATGATTATGTTTTAGATCATGGAAAAGTTGCTGAATATGCACAGCCTAAAATTGATAATGAGATCCTGCTTGCCTCTGAGGCTTTAGTAAATAAATTTGATATTCCTTTCATTTCCGATGAGCAATTCTTATTGTGGCAAAAGGATGAGGATCGATCTTTATACCTCTGTGATGTGAGGACTGCGGAGGAATACGCTCTCAACGGACTTCCTGGAGCACAAAACGCACCGGGCGGTCAATTAATACAGGCTACGGATCAATTTGTTGGCGTTCGTAATGCTCGAATTGTCTTGTATGACTCTGATGGAGTAAGGGCAATAACTGTTGCTAGCTGGTTAAAGCAGATGGGTCATGATGTAGCAGTTTTACAAGAGGGTATAAATAGTAAAGTGAGCTTACCTAGTATTCAGATTGATCATTTACTTGGCCGAGCGCCTATTAAGACTGGCGACTTGCGTCAAATTTATCAAAATGACTCTGTCACTGTGTTGGATATTCGTGGCAGCATGCAATACCGTAAGAACCATTTACCAAATTCTCTTTGGGCCATTCGCCCCAGACTAAAAGAAATCCTTCGTGGCGCTCAAGAAACAATCCTGATTATCTCAGATGATCCTGCGCTCACTTACGGAGCACTTTTAGAACTAGATAGCTTTGCTCTAAACATAAAGGTATTTGAATTAGAGGGATTCGGGTTTCCAACTGAGCTTAAAACTATTTCTACGCAAAACATGCCACCAGACATAGACTGTATTGATTTCCTATTTTTTGTGCACGATCGGCATGATGGGAACAAGGATGCAGCCCGCCGTTACCTTGAATGGGAGACTGGCCTGATTGCGCAGTTAGACCAAGACGAAATGAACCTGTTTTCAATTCAATGAGAATAGTGAAAATTGATCTGATTGGCTGCGATAGGTTAATTTTTATCATATCGACATGATTGAGGTAAAGTAGACAAAACCCCATCAGACCCAAAAAGTTTTAGAAATACTAATTTAATGATGACAACATTTTCAAAATAAGGAGATTTAATTTATGCGTTTTTATGGACATTGGCGTTCACTCGCCACATACAGAGTTAGAGTTGCAATAAACCTCAAAGGTATCGATGTTGAAGTTGTTACGATTGATTTATTAGGAAAAGAGCATCTGGGAGAGCATTACCACGCAATTAATCCGCAAGGTCTATTACCTGCGTTGGATGTTGGTAGCGGACCAGCTTTATTCCAATCGATGGCCATCGTTGAATATATTGATGAGCTATATCCAAACAATCCCCTCTTGCCATCTGATCCTCTTGGCAAAGCGAGAGTTCGTAGTCTAGCGCAAATTATTGCTGCTGATTCTCACCCCTTGATGGTGCCTAGAGTAAGAACTTACTTAACAGAAGAACTCGGTTTAGATGCAGAAGGCGTAAAAAAGTGGATTCATCGTTTTGTAAGGCCAGCTTTAGAGACCTGTGAAGAAATTTTGACTGCAAATTCTACTTCAAGCCCCTATTGTTATGGCGATACGCCTGGGATGGCGGATATCTTTCTAGCATCACATGTAATCGGAGCCAACTTTTTTGCTTGTGACCTCAGCCCCTATCCTCGTGTTCGTCAAATCTATGAAAATTGCTCTAAGCTAGAGGCATTTTCTAAGGCACATCCTTTAAAACAACCGGGAGCGCCAGCTTCTAT
>CAISYI010000021.1 GCA_903889595.1 uncultured beta proteobacterium | reverse complement strand
GGGATGTGTTTGGGGTGGTAGTCTGACTGCCATGTCCCTAGATAAAGAACCACAAATGATTCAAACGCCTGGTTTAGTCAAGCACGTAGCGTTTTAATCTGTTCATATTGAAATAAATTCAACGTAATATCCATTTATTTTCAATCCTCATTTGAATGTTTTGACCCTTCAAATTAACCCTAAGATAGCTCATGTTATTTTCTAAGACGTTATTTGATTGAGTGATAGCATCATAAATAGATTGTAATTTTCAAGGTGCATTTTTATCACGATCGTTACCCGCATTCAGCAAGCCCGTTTGTCAGTTGCTCTTAGCCTTCTAGAGCTAGGGCAAAAGACTAGTCTTACTCGAACCCAAATTAAACAGTTCGAAAAGGATTTGTTAACAACTTTTTCGACAAAACTGATTAAAAAACAAATCAAATTATGTTGTTTTATTCTTGGGTCAATAATCTACAAATTTATAGAACCTAAAAACTTAATAGGACATATTAAATATTTGGTTAATTTAGATAACTTTGCTGAAAACAAGGTGAAAATTGGGTTCTTAGTAACAATTCGATTGCAACATTTCAAGCTCGTCAACTTTACTGTAAACTGTAAACCTAAATGTAAAGTGGAGAAATTCTATGGGTGAAAAACTAAAGAAAGCACCGGTGTACTTCGCCATTGCTCAGGTTCGTCACAATACGGTACTTCGTTTGGGCTCTTACGCCGCAGATATACAGGATAGAATGAGAAAAGTAGGATATCCCGACTTTCAGAAATCTGTTTCAATTGCCTTCAATTTAAGCCCTCAAGTTGGGGAAGGACAGGAAATTTCAATTCAACCTCGGGTTGAACAGGTAGAGCGCCTAATATTTTCCAGCTCTGACTATTTGAAGGGATTTATCGTTGAACAGAATTCAGTCTCTTTTCAGACTACTGAATATGATACTTTTGAGACTTTTGCCGATGAGTTTGCAAAGGGTTTGGGCATCATTCATGAATGTGTGACACTTGCTCATTCCGAGCGAGTAGGCTTGCGTTTTCTTGATGTTATTGCTCCACCTAATGGTGAAGCTGGGCTTGGCGACTATATAGTACCCGGAGTATTAGGCCTAAGTAGTAACTTGCCTGACTCAGTTGAAGTTTTACATTCATCTTCCGAAACACATATTCGCACTGCCGAATGTTTGGTGTTAGCCCGAACAATCATACAAGCAGGTCCACTAGCTTTCCCTATGGATTTACAGCCTATGGGAATCAAACTTGCTGAGCGATTTCAATCAATTAATGGTGTTCATGCAATCATTGACTCTGATGCCTCAATAGAAGGACGTCACACCTTTAATGTAGACGAAATTAAAGCGCAACTAAAAACACTCCGTAATGGTGTCGGAATGGCATTTAATACAATCGTCACTCCTTCTGCTATAGCAGAATGGCAAAATTGAAGAAGGAAGTTAAATATGTACGCTGCTTATAAATCAGAAGCTCCTGAGAAACATACTATCCAAGCTACTTCGCTTTCAAAAGATGTGAATCGTTTAGATGAGATGAGGTCTAATGTTTATCAACCCGAAATTCGAATAATCAAATATTTTGTTGCTGGTACGCTAGGACTGCTCTCACCAATATATATTCAGTCTGGATCGGCGACTACTAATTGGAATATCAATCAGATTGCTATTGATGAAGTTCAGGTTCCTAAGACCCCAAATCAGAGTAAATCGGCACGTGATATTTTGCACATTCGCCAAGTAATGAAGGTTTCAGTAACGGAGTTGGCTAGGATTTTTGGCGTTTCACGGCAAGCGGTTCATGATTGGCTTAATGGAGGTTTACTCTCTAACCGGAATGCAGAACAGCTTTCTCTGCTAGCAAAGGTCGCTGATGTTTTCGTGGAATATGACGTTGATATTTCCCCCCAAACACTACGCCGTAATGTTGGAGCTGGCAAGTCTCTTCTCGATACATTCAAGGAAGGCGGTAACATTATTCAAGAGGCCAGATTACTCGCAAGCACACTAACTCGTGAGGCTAAACAGCGTCAACGTATGTCGGAAAGACTTTCTAATAGGATAAAAGTTGAATTGCCCCTCAGTGCTTTTGGCTTACCTCACTTAAATGAAAAAAGTTGAGGCGTTGTGAATGACAGAAGCAAATCGAAATTTCATGTGGTTTCAAGGTAACGTTCTAACCGAGGATAGTTTTAATATAATTGGTATTCAAAAGGCTGAGGGTAAAGATGAAATCTTCGCTATTGTAATTTCACATGATTGTGATTTAGCTGCCTCGATAGATAAAGAACCCTCCGCAGAGATTATTGTTGGTCATCGTATAGAAAAAATGGGCGGTGACTCTTTTGGTAAAACTGCTCGACGACTAAATATCGAATACCAAAGCGATAAAGGGCCTATTTACTTAGAGCTAGTTGCTAGCAATAAGAAGCAGATTAATAAGGCTGATTTGTTTTCCTATCAGCCTCGAACAGATATTCAATTAAATGTAAAAGACCTCAGAATACTTCAGCGATGGTTAGCTGCGCGTTATTCACGCGCTGCATTTCCAGAAGCATTTGAGTCGCGTTTAAGAGCTGCAAACATACCTGGAAAGTCCAACCTTCTTGGGAAAATTGAAAAAATTTTAGATGTCGGTAGTGATCACATTCGGGCGTTACTTTTCAACATCGATAAGGGTGAAAATGTTGAACGTAAGACGCCGAACGATTTATATTGCCTTGGAATTGTGGTTCTATATGAGAGTCTTCGTGATGAGCCTACAGCTTTTGCAGCTGCAAATGTTGCTGCAAAAGCATTAGAAGAAATTTTCGAAGTGGCATTTAAAAGCCCAACCGGCGCATGGGAAAATATTGAACTTGAATTCTGTGATCCTATGTCTGACACAGCTATGACTGTAGCGATGATCGAAACACTGAAGGAATGGCGATTAGAGTATCTCAGTTTAAAGGATGAACATCTACACCCAATGCTTTCCCAAAAGTAGCTTTATATTAGTTTGGATTTAGTCTGGTAGCAAAGTATGTTCCTAGATGAAGTTCGAACAATGATTTACCCCTAAGTTAGCTCATGTTATTTTCATAGACGTTATTTAATTGAGTGATAGCATCATAAATAGATTTTAATTTTAAAGGTGCACTTTTATCACAATTGGTACCCGCATTCAGCAAGCCCGTTTGTCAGTTGCTCTTAGCCTAATAGAACTAGGGCAAAAGACTAGTCTTACTCGAACCCAAATTAAACAGTTTGAAAAGGATTTGTTAATTCCTTCTTCGTCGCAATTAATTAATTTAGCTCGGGAATGCGATGTTCGTGTTGAATACTTTTTTCGCAATCAACAGATTGAATTATTGAATCTAAATTTTCGACAACTTAAGATATTGGATAAGAGAACTCAAGAACTTATTAGGTACAAAATTATTGGATTAATTGAAAGCCGAATCGAATTACTTCGATTTGTTCCACATGCACCTATCCACAAATTTTCAGAATCTAAAGAATTATTAGGTCTTATTAAATCATTGGATGATCTAGAAAATTTTGCTAAACATCACTCCAAAAGTATACCTTTAGGCATACATCCGATAAGTTATCTAAATGCTCAACTTGAAAAGTTTGGAATAATATTCATCGTAGTTAATGAAATCCATCCTAGATTTTTGATGTTAACTGCTACCGCGAAATCGTTAGAAGGTATTTTTTATAACATCTTAGCAATTTCATCTCAATACCTCAAGAACCTTATCGACACAGTATTTTCAAACCCAAGTGACGAAAAAATTAACCATTCAAAGAACCATCTAGAGTTATTTGAACACTTGGTATATGAATCCCTTGGTGATGGACTCATTCCTGAGTCAAAGGCAGCAGAACTCCTCGGTGTTCCCTTGATGAGTTTCTATCAGTCTAACAAGAGAACAGCGGGGCAGGATTAAATCTTCGAAAACGCCACCTTCGCAGCAACTAACATTTTCTCAATCACGCTATCATTGTGCTCAATCGATAGGAAGC
>CAISYI010000020.1 GCA_903889595.1 uncultured beta proteobacterium | reverse complement strand
TTTCGCATTAGCTGCTCACATTCTAGAGCCGATGCTGGAGCAAATCAGAAAACGGATGCCAAGTACTGGTGGATTTGATTTCACGCCTTTAGCGCTACTTATCATTATCAAAGTTTTACAAATCGTCGTCTCTAATCTTCGGTAGTCATCTGCTCTGATAATCATCTGAATTAAGTTTAGCATTCCGTATTCGCAAAATTACTTACACCAAAGTAGCTTAAAGCCCCTTACTTGAACTATGGGGGGAGTAGTCAGATGATAAATTCCTAAAATGCAGATGTATCTGTATGTTTCAGTTAGCTTAATTTCTTTTAGCTAATAAACTCTTGAATTGGTACTGGTTTACCAAATAAATAACCTTGATATAAGTGACATCCTTTATCAAATAAGAATTGCACTTGAGATTGGTTTTCAACACCCTCAGCCACCACCTCTAAATTCAATGACTGACAAATTGCCACAATGGCCGATACGATGGCGGCATCATTCACATCCGTATTGATATCCCTGACAAAAGATTGATCAATTTTTACTTGGCTAATCGGTAATATTTTTAAGTAAGACAAGGATGAAAACCCAGTACCAAAATCATCTAAAGAGAATTCGATGCCTAATAGAATTAATTCCTTCATTTTAGGAATAACTTCTTCCAATCTTTCAATAATTGAACTTTCAGTTAATTCGAGCTTAATCAGTTTTGGATCAACACCGTATCTCTCGACTAGGTTTTTAATATTTTGTACAAAAGTTGGTTGTAAAAATTGTCGAGCGCTAATATTAATAGATAGTCGAAGACCTTTGGCACGTTCAACGGATTGCCATTTTTTTAAATATTGTAAAGATTGATCAATCACCCAATCACCAATCGGTAAAATCAAACCACTACTCTCTGCCAAAGGAATAAAATCATTCGGCAACATCGGCGTTGATTTACCATTTAAAAACCAGCGTAGTAATATCTCTCCGCCCTGTAGGTTATGGTTAGAGTCAACCAGAGGTTGACAATACAACTGTAATTGATTTTTTTCGATTGCACTTCGTAAAGCGGTTTCCATCGAAGCTCTTTGCTGTATTACTTCTTGCATCTTAGGATTAAAAAATTTGTAATTATTTCGCCCATCATTTTTTGCCTGATACAGTGCAAGATCAGATTGTTTGATCAATGTTTCCGTGGATAAATCAGCCCCTTTAAATAGCGTCAAACCAAAACTACAGGTCATGTAGTACTCAGGTTTATTTTTCTCTAAGGGATAAGGTTTTGAAATTTCCCGAATTAGTTTGTTGGCGATTTTTTTCGCTTCAAACAGTGCCCTATTTAGATTAGAACCAAGGCGTTCTGCAATTACAATAAATTCATCGCCACCAATACGAGCAACGACATCACTCTCACGCATTGCCAACGCTAAACGTTTTGCTACCTGAATCAGTAATATATCGCCTAAATCGTGTCCCAAAGTATCATTTAGGTTTTTAAAATCATCTAAGTCCAACATCATCAGAACTACATATTCGTTATCACGCTTGCTAGTTATAAGAGCTTGTCGCAAACGGTCTTGTAACATACGTCGATTTGGTAGACTTGTCAGGGAATCATAATAGGCGAGCTTATGAATATTTTCTTCGTCCACTTTTCTCTGTGTGACATCAACACAAAAACTCATGATAAGGTTATTCGGCAAACTCATAGTTTTCAGCTGCATCATCAGCTTTTCTTCACCTTGCGTTGTAAAAACCAGTTCTTCAATATCTTTTTTATTATTAATAATATTTTTAAATTGAACTAGAAACTCAGCTTGATCTTTGCCTGAAGTAAGGTTAGTAATTGAATGACCAATCAGGTTTTGCTTTTCTTGACCGAGTAATTGGCATAACGAAGGATTTACTTCAACGATAGTGAAATGGTGATCAAATACCAAAATTCCTTCCGGAGCATGGTCAATATAGGTTCGATAACGTTCTTCACTTTCACGTAATTCATTTTCTAAAACACTTCTTCTCGAAATTTCTTCCGCCAAAAGAGCATTAGCATCAGAGAGTTCATTGATGTTTTTACTCGACATTTCCACATTCGTTTCAAGCTCAAGTGTTTTTTTCCGCATCTGAAAATATGCAAGCATTCCAATCAGTAAAATAATTGGCACTAAAGAAGCAATATAGAGAAAGATATTAGAAGAGAGTTTGCCGTATATGCGGTCAGAAGAAACCACCGTAATTAATTTAAATTTCTCACTGTCAATACTATTTTTTAACACTAACAATGAAGCCCTATTTTGGGGTGAATAGATACCATCAATCAAAAAGTTGTATTCATTTTTAAAAGGTACTAATTTTTCATTTGGCAGTTCGGCAACGTTTCGATCTTTTTGCTTAACAATATCATTGCCAACTTTAAAAAGTCGTTGGTTCGTTTGGAAGATAAAAAATTGATGTAACTCTGGATCTTTAATATCTGCTTGCAGTGGTTTAAATAATAAATTTAAGCTTGCAATCGTAATAATCCTACCTTTTGGTAGTCCACGATAATCAACGGGGGCTTGAAAAATCAAAGTTTGATTAGCCTCATCAATCTGAAAATCAGTTGATTTCGAGGGCAGGATTTTTGACCAATCTACTGCATTACTACTCGGAGAGGAATCAACTAATATTTCATTATTTTCGTCTAAGAAAATGATGCGTTGATAAGTTGGTTCGTCAAACCATTTTAGATTCATTATTTTTTTATCAAAACTACTTTTGATAGAAAATAAATTAACGTTTAAACCATACTCCAGCGACATTCCTAGAGATTTATTAACTAGGTAGTTTTCGACTTCATTACTGGTGGTAATTAATTCAACGAGACTTTTTTGCTCTTCCAAAAAATTCGCCAAAATTGTTGATGTATGCTTTGTTTCAATATAAAAACGCTCTTCAGCAACTTTTTTTAATTTCTCTTGTGATTGAACTGAATATACCAGCAGAAAGATAATGTAAAAAAACAAAAATGCAAAAAAAAGGCCGAATAAAGTTCTTCTTTTTTGTAAAAAAGATTTTAAATTAGAATAGCCTAATTTCTGCAACAAGACTAAGGCTTCCTATTTAGTTTTTTGCGAAAAACGTTGGGAAGTAGTTTCTGATTCCAGGATAATACTTATCCACTAAGATGTCATAACTGCCATCTGCTTTGATCTTCTTTAAGTAAACGTTAAACTCATCTCTTAAACGCGGCGCATCTTTCGGAAAAGCTGTAGCTAAAACTTGGTGTTCAGAAACAGGCCCCAAAACTTTAAACTTACCAGCCCACTTTTTAAGATCTAACAATAAATCCGGCAAATCGAGCAAAGATAAATCTGCATCTTTATTGAGTAAGGCTGGAACCATTTCATTGATGTTAGCGCTTTTTACATAAGGTTGTAAGTTGTAACCAGTACCCTTTAATCCGTAATTTGATGGATCTAAGCAAGTTCTTTCCATCACGAGAAGGGATTGTTTACCAATCAATTTTTTTGTCTCGACAACATCATTGGCTAAATTTTTGGAAGATTGAATCGGTTTAATCGCACTATCTGATCTTGCAATCAAAACCACCTGAGAAGGAAAAGTCGGTTCAGAAAACAAGAGGATCTGTTCACGCCAAGGTAAGTAAGTAAATCCCGTGGATATCACATCCCCTTTGACTGGGAAATTACCTTCTAAGACTGCTTGACCATTGTTAATCGAAACACTTTTACCCAAGAGGTCTTTAACTACAGAATAAAAATCCGTATAAACCAATACATACTTGACGCCAATGTGCTTTGCAAAACCTTGCATCAGTTCGACATCAAAGCCATCACCTGCTCCAGTGACAAAATTTGCATAAGGAATACCAAGGTGCCGTATTTCACCCTTAGCTTTAATATCTTGTAAATCGGTAGCTGAGGTTTGAAAGGAAATTATGGTGAGGACTAAAGTAAAAATCAGTCTTAGTTTGGATAGTTTCATTGGAAAAAGCCCGCAAAAGTTAAAGTTATATGTTTACGATTAAAACTATACACTTTCGCTAATTACTTATCTAGATTAAAAAAAAGATAGTTAGATTAAAAATAGATAAGCTTATTTTTATCCCCCACACGGGGGATAGAAAAGTTACTTTCGTGAATTTTTTCATGGAAATTCTGTAAATATCGCCCACTGAAACCCTCCCAATCCAAGGAGTAAAGAATTTTTACAAATCCTTTTAAAATTCAACTTTCTTATCACTCCCTGATAAGTGGCATCAATAGGTAACTTTCGTAAACGCCCCCCGTATAAACTCGACTCACTCCCCCAAACTCTGTTTCGTTTCGATCGTGGGGATTGTTATGGAGGATTCTGCCTTGAGGATTAAGGTTAAAGTCTCGCCCCATTATTGTGATGGCCAGAGTGTAATCTTTTGGAAAAATCAAGCTGGTCGGCAAAATTTCAATGTCTAATTCATAAACCTGATTAGGTTCTAGTTTTTGAATCTCATCATGACTATGATACGGTTGGTATTCTGAAGATTTACTCGCATCTAATTTACGATGAGAGGCTCGTAGCCAACCACAAGCTAACGGCACGTTTTCGTGCGCACCAATAAATTCAACCTCGCGTCCCTCTGGATCAAAGCATCGCAAGACAGCAAATACATCCATATCGGTGGTCGATGAACTAACAAATAGTTTTAATTTCACATTGCCAGTAAATTCGGTATCTTCTTCAAAAGCTGGAGATCGAAAAGTAACACCATCACCTAGTGCTGGATAGGCGACATGACTTTCCTCTTGATTCAACTGATTACTAACACTTAGGCTCTTTCCATCGAGATACCATTTTTGCCACTCAGTTCCTGGCACTGGCCAATGTGAAGTTTTACGCATTACAGCAGTTCCGTCCACGCGTCGAATGGCTAACTGGACTCTCGGCTCATCCTGCCAACCATTCTCCTCACCTCTTAAATAATGATTAAAAAAACGTTTTTGAATCGCTACATAATGAGGTAAGTAGAAACTTTCATAGTGCGTCCCGATATGAGCAAATAACCACTTTTCATTAGAGCTACTTTCTAAATACCCAGAAAAATTACCCCGCAAATGAATCCCAGCCCCTCCCCAATTCGCTGCGCTTAAAAAAGGGACGGTAACTCTATCTAACTTCGCCGTATGATCACTAAACCAAGCATCCCATAAGGAGCGCTTGGCAATCTCTGCTGGATAATCAGCACGGTTACCTATTAATTGATCTTCAGGTAAAGGCTCTCCTGTGGTAATTTTTTGGGTTTGGCGATCGATATGGGTCGTCTGACCATTCCCATTCTGATTGGCTAAAATTTGCCTCGGCCACCAGGCCTGTGTAAAAGAGTTGCTTAAAATCCCACCATGCCTCAGCAAATCGCGGTAGTGATCAACGGCACCTTCCCAAGGAATCATCGCTGCTAAATGAGGTGGCTGCAAGGCAGCGACTTGCCACTGCTTAATCGCTAAATAAGAAATGCCTAATAAGCCAACTTTGCCATTACTCCAAGATTGCACACCAGCCCATTCAATCGCTTCATAATAATCTTGCGTTTCACGAGGAGAATATAAATCTAGATAGCCCGGCGACATCCCACTACCACGGCTATCCACAACAACGATAACAAAGCCATCCGGAACCCACCTTTGTGGATCAGGAACTTCCCAACGTAAATACTCACCCGTTGACTCACCTTGATCCACTTCTGGATAAACTGCTTTTAATTTTTTCCATTGTGGATTAAAGCCATCCTCAAAATGAACATCTTTGCCATAAACACCAAAAGACATAATGACTGGATAGTTACCCGGCTCATCCGGACGAAAGACATTGCACATTAATTCAAGACCATCGGACATGGGGATGGGGGTGTTTTTTTCGAAAATCAAAACGAACTCACTTTTTTATTATTTAATCGAGAAAAGTTAGAAAGAGTATAAAAATTGAAAAACGCTTCAATTCAACAATTTCTTATTGCGGCTTTAGTCCAATAGTTGAAATCAGTTTTTTATAGGTCTCATACTCTAGCTTCAATCGTTGCTCATAGGCTTTTGTATCCAACTCTGGGCTGGGCTGACCACCTTGCTTGCTCATTTTTTCTCGAACATCAGGCAGCTTCATGGCCTCAACCATCAGTTGATGCAATTTTTGCACGAGAGCTGGCGATAAATTACTAGGAGCGACGATTCCTATCGTGATTTCTGACTCAGCTTCTGGATAACCCAGTTCTCTAACGGTGGGCACATCCGGCAAGGCAGGACTTCTTGTGCGCCCAGTATTAGCGATGGCTAAAGCCCTACCACCTTGGAATAAAGGCAATGCTGACGGCATCAAATACACTTCATATTGCACATCACCAGACCAAAGCCCAGTGTAAGAGTCGGCAATCGTGCGATACGGCACATGCACGGTTTTCATACCCATACTCCGGTTGACGATCTCCGCAGATAAATGCGACGCAGTACCGTCGCCAAGGGATCCGTAATTAATTTCATCCGGTTTTCTCTTGGTGAGATCAATCAGATCTTTTAGATTTTTGACGTTATTTTTTAATGACGTCACCACAATATTAGGGATCACGGTCAACTGCGCAATGGGTGTGAAATCATTAATCGGGTGATAGGCAGGCTTCGCCTGTAAGAGCGGTGAAACAATATGTGCGGTCGCGGCAATACCGATGGTATAGCCATCTGGTGCAGCATTCGCAATCGCCGTTGCCCCAATAATACCGCCGGCGCCAGCGCGATTATCAACGATGACTTGTTGACGTGTGATTTCAGTCAATCCTTGAGCAAGCGCCCTGCCAATTGCATCAACGCCTGAACCCGCTGGCGTAGTAATAATTAAACGCATCGGTTTATCTGGAAATTAGATGGTAAATTTTGCGCAAGGATTGCAGGGCTTACCAGCATCAAGCTTAACAAATAAAAGATAGGCGCCTGCATAGAACTCTTCATCATTTTGCACTTCTTCATTAGCGCCTTTTTATACATAGCATTTCTTCCAACGTAAATCATTGAACGTCCAGTTACTTAGCTTGAGGCTGTGCTTTAATCGCTTTCACCGTTTTGTCCCAGCGTGCCAAATCTTTTTGTACGCTCTCGACTGTTTGCTCAAGCGTACCGCCCACCGTAATGAAATCATTTTGATCTAGCTTCTCAAGTACATCTTTTGATGTAATGGCCTGACTAATTGCTTGATTCATTTTTAATAATGTTTCTTTGGGCGTTTTTGCTGGAGCAAATACACCTACCCACAAATCGTCCTTAATCTCCGGGTAACCCTGTTCAGCAAAAGTCGGTGAATCTGGCATCGATGGTAAACGCTTATCACTGGAAACGGCTACCACTTTTACTTTGCCTTGTTTTACAAATTGCGAAACACCAGCAACCGCTCCACAAAATATAGGCGTCTCACCACTAACCGAGGCAATCAATGCTGGGCCAGATCCTTTATAAGGGATATGGGTTACATCGGCTTTCCAGTATTGACGAAACAAGTTATCACAAGTCAAATTCGGTGGAGTACCGTTACCAGCCGTTGCATAGGATAAATCTTTCTTCAGACTCAAATCTTTTAATTCTATTAAGTTTTTTGCTGGGATTTTTTCATTCACCACCACAGCCATTGGTTGAGTTGCTGGGATCGAGACTGGGGCAAAATCTTTATCGGGAGAATAGCCTGCTGTTGGCCCCATTGTCAGAGGATTCACAATAAAGGATGGTGAGGTCACTAAATAGGTGTAGCCATCAGGCGCTGCATTGGCGACATATTGCGTGCCGATACTAGCCCCGGCACCCGGTTTATTTTCTACAAACACAGGCACTTTTAAGATGCCTGTCAAACTTTGAGCCAGAATGCGCGCTGCGATATCAGTTGAGCCGCCGGGAGCAAATGCAACGACTAAGCGGATCGGTTTATTGGGAAAATCATTCGTTGATTGTGCTAAAGAAACACTGCTCCAAGTCAGGCTCAGAGCAGCCAAACTAAGACAGGTTAAAGAAAATCTATTTTTAATAATTTTTGAAGCAAACATGGTGTCTCCTTACATTGATGGATAAAAATATTTTTATTAATTACTAAAACCTATCTGATTTAAGGCATCCAAGCCATCTGGGCTTGATACGCAAACTCTGTTTTCACATCAATCACCGCAGGTAAGTTACTCGCTAAAGCAGCTGCGAAGGCTGCCTTAAAGTCTTCTGGTCGCTCGACAGTAATACCGAAGCAATCAAATGACTGAGCCACTTTTGCAAAATCTGTTTCGCGGTAAACATAACACTCTGATTTACGGCCTTCTGCTTCACGGTGCGAGTAAGCAATATTTAAATTCTTAACCCCTTGTGACAAGCAGTGATTGTTATTCACAATCGTAATCGTGTTAAGTCCCCAACGTCTTGCTGTTTCGAGTTCTGGTAAGTGATAAGCAAAGCCACCGTCGCCTGTAAAGCAAACGACTGTGCGCTCTGGCGCTGCTGCTTTGGCACCAATTGCTGCCGGGAATGACCAACCTAAAGAACCAGCCGCGCGCATGAAGGTTTGATTGCGATGACGTAGCTCCACTAAGTTACCACTCCAGAGTGCTGAATAACCTGTATCTGCCACCAAAATTGCATCGTCTGGTAACACTTCAGTGAGTAATCGACATAGACGTTGTGGACGCATCGGAACGGCGTCGCTAGTGAGTTCAGGCATTTGTTCTTGCCACCACTCATCCACTAACTTTTGTGAACTAGCTAACCACTCAGTCCGCTCTACCCTCTGCGCGGCAGCTGTTAGTGCTTCTAGTCCCCGACGAACATCAGACAAAATACCAATCGTATTCGGATAATTACGACCCAACTCAACTGGATCGATATCGATTTGAATAATAGGTGTGCCTGAGCGTGGTAATTTCCAGCCGCCAGTAGTGTGATCGCTCGTATTACTACCCACATAGATGACTAGATCTGCCTGATCAATCATGCGGTTAGTACAAGACCTACCGTATAAACCAGCCATCCCTCTAAACAAGGTATCTGTTTCGATCATGGTTGATTTAGCATCGAGGGTCGTTGTAATCGGTGCTTGAATCTTTTCACCAAAAGCACGCAATGCCTCATCAGCACCTGAAATCACGACACCACGATCACCAATAATGACAGGTTTTTTTGACTTCGCAATCGCAGCTACTGCTTGCGCAATGATCTCTGGATCAGGATCAGGTCTAAAAGCCGGAAAGCGCGTATGCACTTGATCAACGTCAATCGGAAAATCAGCTTCATGCGGCGTAATGGCGTCTCCCGTAAATCCAGCAATATCCAGATGCACTGGACGTGGTGAGCCAGTAGTGGCCTCTCTAAATGCTTGACGAATCAAATGCGGCATTTGTTCAATCACTTCCATCTGCGCATGAAATTTTGTCACCGGTGTAAAAAGTGGGCCGTGCTCTACTTCCTGATAGGAGTTACGATATTGCATCGCGGCTACATGCCGTCCAGTCATCGCAATTACCGGTGAATAGCCTAAATAGGGGTCTTGCAAAGAAGCCGCTAAATTTGCGGCACCAACCGACTGCGCAAAACATAAACCAGGCTTGCCGGAGATTCTGGCGTAACCGTCCGCCATATAACCAACACCTTTTTCAGAATGACCTAAAATTCTTTTGATTTTGGTATCTTCCATCTCTGCTAGGGCGCGGCGTAATACTGCATCCATAAAAAACACATGCGTAACGTCGTAGGCTTCTAAAAGGCGTGCAAAGTATGTGGCACCATTCATTTTGGTTGTCAATTCTGTCTCCTAATTATTGAATAATTTATTTATAGTATTTATCAATATATTACTGCATTAGGAGTTACCACTTGGCAAAATGAATGGCTTTAAGGTATCGTGAAGCACTAGCCTCTGTGCAAGATTTCGGGCATTACGAATTTTACAAAGATCAGCGATCGTTAAAACGGCTCAAAGCCTAAATGTCCGCGAAAACGATTTTTGATGAAGCTGCCATCTCTAGGTGGCAGTGCTTTGGGATATTCGATCGCCTCAATAAAAATATTGGCTAAACCAACACTATTTTTCGCATTGACCTGCTTAGCGATTTGACTAACATCGGCTGGATTTCTGACAGCTAAAGTCCAATCAAAACCACAGGCACTGGCCACGCCAGTTAACTCAACGCCTAAAGAGGTATGACTTCTTTGCATCCCTGTTTCAGCGTAATGTCCATTATCAAGAACCACAATGGTTAAGTTTTTTGGTTTTTGTGCACCAATGGCAGCTAGACTGCCCAGACCCATCAGCATCTCGCCGTCGCCAGTAATCACGAGAACTGACTTTTCTGGTTGCGCGATAGCAATCCCTAGTCCCATGGCAGCAGCAGCGCCCATGGCTCCCCAAAGATAAAAATTCTCAGGGCGATCTCCTGCCGCAAAGACATCATAGGACGGTGAACCTAAACCCGTAACTATTAATGCCTCTGGGCACAAGTCGACCAACTCTTTAACAAATTCCCTACGATTAATGGTGCCATGTTGATAGTTATTTTGACTCATTTGGCATCCCACTTTTTGCGTCCAATTAGACTTTGTGATAACAATACTGCGACTGCGTCTCCTCCTACAAATGCTGCGTCAAACCCAGCACTTACTACATCCGGTACACTTTGCGGCGAATCTGCTCGCAAAACATTAATTCCCATCATTTCGAATGCTTGTTGGGTTGCACTACCCATTGGCGTTTGCCATTGATTAAACTCGGCCCATTCGCCTCGCATGGTCACTAAACAAAAGAAGGGAAATTGACAATTTTTAATGAGCGAAAACATATTGACGCAATTACCAACACCACTACTCTGCATCAATAGCACTGCTCTTTTTCCACCGAGCCAAGACCCGCATACCACTGCAACGCCGTCTTCTTCCGTTGTTACGGGTACTGGCTTCATCACATCATCAGCCCAGGCTTTTTTAATCACTTGAGAGTGACCAGCATCTGGCACATAGACTAATTGCTCGACACCACCGCGTTTAAAAATATCGAATATTTCATCTTTCCAAGCATGTTGCAATGTTTGCTCTTTAACGTCCACTGTGAAGCCTTTTATGCATGTTTATTTAGTTTGTATAGCTCAATCAAGTTTTAACCATTACATCGTTGGGCTTTTAAATTCGCCGCCTAAGCTCACGAGTCCAAACGGTATTAGTTGCGCATCGAGACTAAATACCATATGACCTGCAGAAGCATGGGCATCTCTAAAACGACGCTCAAATTGATATTTCTCGTAAATGCCGTTCGCCCCTAATAATTCATGTAATAGGTCTACTGCCTCATTGGCCATTTTCATCGCCATTGCGGTATTACGTTTGT
>CAISYI010000019.1 GCA_903889595.1 uncultured beta proteobacterium | reverse complement strand
GAACTATGAGTGCTACTCAAGCTCTCCAAGGCTTGGGCCTTTCTATACTATCGCCAAAGCAGTCAGATGCTTGGTTAACCGATAGCAAGGAGCATTTTAGCGATGCGGTGCGTGATCCATGGGCATGATTTTGGATAGCTGTGTCTGGATTGGACTTGCCAGCAACCAAGTTAATCGATAGGCAGTATTTGAAGTTGCTGGCAACTTGTCCGTATTTATATCTGTCGTCTCACTAGGCGAATTGATTTTTGGTGTCGAATCTTGTAAAGATCCTTCCGAACGTGCCTTACGAGCTGCTTACATGCGTCAACTTGAGATTCGACCTACATTGGAAATAACTAAACAAACAGCTGCAAGTTTTGCGGTGCTGACGGCCTCTGTAAAACAGTCTGGACGATCTCCTCGGCCTCTTTACAATGATTTATGGTTAGCAGCACAAGCAATCGAACATGGTTACGAGTGGTTAACTTTGAATATCAAAGATTTTGCAGACCTTCCTGGGTTACGTTTATCAAGTTTACAACCTTAAACATAGTCATATGACTAGGCTTACGCCTAATCGTTTACTTTAAAAACTATGTTCGGTTGAAATAGGGGCCATTACAGTATCAAATATATAATTGTTAATTATGTAAGATACATTAACAAGATTGTTTATGATAATTCAGGTAAATTTGCAGCCACGATCGAGTGGGAATAGCTCTAAATTGCTAATCTCCTACCTATTGACCCCGTTGAGAAGAAAAATTTGAGGAGCCTTTTTAACCGAGAAGTTGGCTGGTTTAAATTTTGTCTTCCTGAATTTACGATTAGGTATTGCCAATGAAAGTATTAAGTCTCATTCCACCGATGACGCAGTTGAATACGCCTTACCCTTCAACAGCCTACCTAACTGGATTTTTGCGTTCTCGTGGGATTGATGCTGTTCAAGATGATTTAGCCTTGGCTTTAGTCCTTAGTTTTTTTAATCCTTCAGGCTTATTAGAAGTAAAAAATCAGGCTCTTGAAATTCCTGATGCTTACCGAAGCAGCAGCCTCAACTTTTTCCTGGATTACTTTGATGATTATCATTTAACGATTTCATCTGTTATTACCTTTTTACAGGGTAAGGACAGTACCTTAAGTCATCGCATCAATTCGCGAGATTTTTTACCTGAGGGGCCAAGGTTTACTTCTTTAGATGCTTTTGATGATGAAGAATCTGGTGACCCTTTGGCATGGGCATTCGGTGCCCTTGGGTCACAGGATCGAGCTCGTCATTTAGCCACCCTATATCTCAATGACCTATCAGACGTTTTACGGGATGCGGTTGACAGTCGCTTTGAATTCGTTCGTTACGCAGAGTCCTTGGCAGGCAGTCAGCCGACCTTTACACCGCTTCATGATGCATTGAGTGCAGATTCTAATTTAATGGATTTACACCTAATAGATTTAACCCATGAGACTCTTCAACGTCATCAACCTAATTTAGTTCTTTTATCTGTCCCTTTCCCAGGGGCGATGTACGCAGCGCTTAGGATTGCCCAAACGATTAAAAATACTGATCCCACAATAAAGATTGCTCTTGGAGGTGGATACGTTAATACAGAATTGCGAGAGATGACGGATGCTCGTATTTTTAATTACTTAGATTTTGTTACCTTAGATTCAGGTGAGCGGCCATTACTGGCATTGTTAGAACATTTAACTGGTAAACGTTCTAAAAGTCGATTGGTACGCACCTTTATTAAGGGTGAGGGTGACATTGTTGAATTGATCAACTGGCAGGAGCCAGATATCCCATTCGAGGATGTTGGGACCGCAACTTGGGATGGTTTGCCACTGGACTCTTATTTGTCATTGTTAGATATGCTCAATCCAATGCATCGTCTTTGGAGTGATGGACGGTGGAATAAATTAACAGTAGCGCATGGATGCTACTGGAAAAAATGTAGTTTTTGTGATGTCTCTTTAGATTATATTTCTCGATATGAGACTGCCTCGGCCAGTTTATTAGTTGATCGAATCGAACAAATCATTGCTGAAACGGGTCAGACAGGATTTCATTTTGTTGATGAAGCGGCCCCACCAAAAATCTTAAAGGCATTAGCTGAAGAATTAATTCGTCGCAAAGTAGTGATTTCTTGGTGGGGTAATATTCGCTTTGAAAAAACATTCACCCCTGAATTATCACTATTACTGGCTAAAAGTGGTTGTATTGCGATGTCTGGGGGGCTTGAAGTTGCTTCAAATAGATTACTTGATTTAATGAAAAAAGGTGTTACAGTTAACCAAGTAGCCCAAGTAACCAAAGGCTTTTCGGATGCAGGTATTTTAGTCCATGCTTATTTGATGTATGGCTTTCCTACTCAAACGTTGCAAGAAACAGTTGATGCTCTCGAATATGTTCGACAACTGTTTGAGCAAGGTTGTATTCAGAGTGGATTTTTTCATCGTTTTACATGTACGGTTCACTCACCAGTTGGTAAAAATCCTGAGGAATATGGCGTCCAACTAATGCCACTTCCAAATATAAGTTTCGCAAAAAACGATATTGGTTTTATCGATTCAACGGGAGTCGATCATGATGGCTTAGGGCAAGGTTTGAAAAAGGCAATATATAACTTCATGCATGGTGTAGGAATGGATGAAGACATTCGAAATTGGTTTGACAGCATGAATGTTGAAATTCCGAGGCCTTCAATTTCAAAAAAAATAATTGCTAAGGCTCTCGATAATAACTAGCATGAATTTAATTAAATTGCTTTAAAAATTAGAACAACTATTTACTACAAATTTATTTAACAAAATTTGATTGATTAAAGAAATTGAGTATGAAATAGTTGAAAACTTCGTAAGTAAAAACCCTTTTACAATATGGAAGTTTAAATTAATTGGAAATTTTAAGTGCAATATTAATTCTCTTACAGGAAGAGAAAGTTCAAGAAGGAAACTCATTGATTTCCATCTTAATAATAATAACTGTATTAAATTTTGAGAAAAATAATGTGGAATTATCTCTCAAGAGACTTTATTTAGAATTAGGTCAATTTAGTGATGTGACTATTAGAAAAGATATAAATAGATTGTGTAAGGATAAGCTTCTATCAATTGAAACGCCTGAAGATGATTTACGGACAAAAATCTTATCTTCAACCTCTCGACTTAAATCAATTGAATTAAAAATTGACAAATTATGTCTTGAACGTCAATAATTTAGATTCATAAGAATCAGACTAAATCCTGCTACTGAAATTATTCGCTTACTATAGCAAAGCAAATGGTGTACAACATGACCTCAGTGAGCAAACTGGTCTAATAACCAAGAAAAAATTTCCATGAAAAAATTTATCGGATTACAAGGGAACGATCGTGGTCACTGGGTTGGGGATGGTTTTCCTGTAAGGACTTTGTTTTTCTACCAACATCTTGGTAAACAAATGAGTCCATTTTTAATGCTCGACTATGCAGGTCCTCATCAATTTTCTTCTACAACTGAGCGTAAAGGTGTTGGATCACATCCACATAGAGGTTTTGAAACGGTTACGATTGTTTATGAGGGCGAAGTATCTCATAAGGACTCTACCGGAGAGGGTGGAACGATTGGGCCCGGAGAAGTGCAGTGGATGACTGCAGGCGCTGGGATTCTTCACGAAGAATATCACTCTGAGAATTTTGCTCAGAATGGGGGGATGCTCAGAATGGTTCAATTATGGGTCAACTTACCAGCCGAACATAAAATGGCTGAACCTGGATATCAAGCAATTTTTAATCAGCAAATTCCGAACTTTGACTTGGATAATAATGCAGGAACAGGCAGAGTAATTGCAGGTTCTTATTTGCAACATCAAGGCCCTGCAAATACTTTTACCCCGATGAATGTGATTGACTTTACTTTGAAAAAAGGAATTAGTCTCACGATTCCCGCCCCAGATGGCTGGAATACCTCTTTAGTCATAATGCATGGCGCAGTTCAAGCTCAAGAGGGCCCTGTCGCCAAGGACGCACAGATGCTGATGTTTAGTACCGAGGGAAATGATATTCACATTACGGCATTAGAAGATTCAGTGGCTTTGTTACTTAGTGGTGAACCTATTGATGAGCCTATTGTTGGTCATGGCCCATTTGTTATGAATACGCAAGCAGAAATTGTGCAAGCCGTTAACGATTTTAATAACGGTAAATTTGGCAGAATTTAGTCAATTTCTCTGATCTTTTATCAGATACTTTTTAAGCATTCAAGCTCTGCACTCATGTTAGGATATCGTCTATAACTATAAAAGTGGAGACAAGATGCAATCAAAAAAAGAAATCGGCTTGGCCATTGTGGGGTCTG
Source organism: uncultured beta proteobacterium (assembly GCA_903889595.1). Lineage (GTDB taxonomy): Bacteria > Pseudomonadota > Gammaproteobacteria > Burkholderiales > Burkholderiaceae > Polynucleobacter. The sequence continues at coordinate 6,539 of CAISYI010000019.1, read as the reverse complement.
GGAAAATTGGTACCCTTCGTGGGAAACTCGCCAAAATGCATCCATCAGTTAGGTTTATTGCTGTATCAGATGCAAATCCTGAGGCTGCAGAAAAATTAGCCAAAACAATTGGTGCTGATTACTGGACTACGGATAACTTAGAAGTAATGTCCCTTCCAGAGGTAAATGCTATCAATATCGCAACTAGCGAGCATGAACATACAGTTCCTTTATTGGCAGCACTTGATCGTGGAGTCCCTGTCTTAGTAGAAAAGCCGATTGCCTTATTAGAAGATGATGCTAAAGAAGTGATAGCCAAGGCAGAGCAACTCAATAGCGATTTGCATATTGGCTACAGCCGTCGTTATAAAAATCGTTACTTAATTGCTAAGGAACAAATTATTCAGGGTAGGTTAGGAGTAATTACCGGTGCGTGTGCACGTTTATATAACTCTCGCTCGCAATGTTTTGCCATGCTAAAACGAAATAAGGGCGCGACTCCCGTTGTCGATGCGCTTACCTATTATGTTGATTTAATGGGTTGGTTACTAGCAGATAATCCGGTAGTAGAAGTCTTTGCTAAAGGTCAAAAGGGCGTTATCCACGCTGCTGGTTATGATACTGAAGACGTAACTTGGGCTATTCTGACTTGTAAAGATGGTGCAGTAATTAATTTAGGCGTCAGTTATGCCTTACCTGAAAAATGGCCTTCTGTAGGACACTCTGCACGGGTTGAGTTATTAGGAACCCACGGCACGCTGTTAATTAATGATGATCATACCGATCAAATCATGCATACAGACCTTGGCTTTCCTCATGTGTATTTAACTGATCATAAAATCGAAACCGTTTTTCTTGAAAGTTCGACTCCAGGTGATTGGGCATTAGGTGATTTCTTGGGGCCGATTGCTGATGAGACAAGGGCATGGCTTGATTATCTATCTACCGGTAAGCCTTGTAATCTAGCTAAACCTAGAGATGCAATTAGGACTTTAGCCGTTACCTTGGCGATTGAAGAGTCAGCTAGAACTGGCAAAACAGTTTATCTAACTCCCCATTAAGCCATGATGAAATCGAATAAGGTAAGGCTTGCAATAGTCATCTTTCTCCTTGGGTTTAACTCGTCTTCTGCCATTGCAGAGTATCCAGATCGTCCAATTAAATTAGTTGTAGCTTATCCGCCTGGTGGTGGTACTGATATCGTCGCTCGCTTAATTGCCCCTGAACTTGGCAAGCAATTAGGTCAAAATATCACGATTGAAAACAGAGGTGGTGCTAGTGGAAATATTGGCACCGATGCTGTGGTCCACTCAACACCTAATGGCTATACATTACTAATGGGCAACATTGGCCCCAATGCCATTAACGTAAGTATCTTTAAAAAGATGCCTTACAACCCAGAAAAAGATTTATCACCGATTGCGCTCGTCGGCATTACACCCAATGTTTTAATTACTGCTCCGGATTTTCCCATTAAGAATATTCCTGATTTAATCAAACTAGCAAAATCCCAACCAGGCAAGATCAATTTCCCATCAGCTGGTAATGGCACATCCTCTCATTTGTCAGGAGTCTTAATGAATTCAATGGCTGGTCTCGACATGGTTCATATCCCTTACAAAGGTGGTGGGCTTGCTATTACAGATTTATTGGGTGGACAAGTTCAGGTTTATTTTGCGACCATACCAGCGGCTATGCCCTTTATTAAGTCGGGCAAAGTCAAAGCCATTGCAGTGACTTCCGAGCAAAGATCGAGTGCATTGTCGGATTTACCAACGATTGCGGAGTCGGGGCTTCCTGGCTATAGCGCTTCAACTTGGTATGGGTTATATGCTCCAAAGGGTACCCCCAATGAAGTGATTGAACAAATTCATAAAGCACTGATGGAAGTTTTAAAAAACCCGAGTGTAAAAGAGCAAATGTTACAAAGAGGATTTGAAGTTGCGACGACAACACCTGCTCAATTTGCAACCTTTATTCACAGTGAAATTGCCAAATGGGCTAAGGTTGTAAAGATTGCTGGCTTAGAACCAGAATAAAAAAATACCTAACTATTGTGGATCAGTTCACTTTAGTTAGGCATTTGAGTTTTACGCACAGTTCTAAATATTTAAACCATTAAAGCTTTCTTTACTCTTTCTGGTGCTAATGGATATTGGCGAATTCGAACGCCTGTAGCGTCAAAGACGGCATTGGCAATAGCGGCAGGGATACTTACCAAACCAGGCTCAGCTACACCTCCAGATGCTTTATCTGGACGATTAAGGAGAACCAAATCCACTTTTCCTGGAATATCTTTAATGGTAGCAATTGGATAGGTGTTCCAATCAACACTAGTTACCTTGTTTTCATCAAAGTGAACTTCTTCATAAAGAGCGCGGCTAATGCCTTGCATGATTTGTCCTTCAAGGGCAGCATTTACTCCAGCAGGATTAATGATGAGACCACAATCCATCGCAATTACAATTTGACGTACCCAAATTCTGCCCGTCTTTTTATTTACTTCGACTTCACAACCAACCGCGGCATAAGATTGATAACCGTTATATAAAGCAACACCTCGACCAACCTGCAAATCGCCTGAGCTTTTCGCTTTTGTTTTAGTTGTCCAATTAAATTTATCTGCAACTGCCTTCAGAACATCTTTTTCACGAGGCTCTTGAATATGTTTCATCCTAAAATCAACTGGATCAATTTTCGTGGCATGCGCAACTTCATCAATAAAACACTCTTGAGCAAAGCGAGTTTGCATTTCTTGAGGTGCTCTTAAGTGAGCAGTTCTCAGCGGTGATGCTTGATTTAGATAAGATGGTACTGTTTCCCACCAGTGCACATGATTTGGGAATTTATAACTTTCTTCTGGAATATTAAAGTTAAACGCGGTCCATTTTTTATGACCAGTTTGCATTCCGACCAAAGTATGTTCAGGACTTTCAGCATTGAATTTCACATCCCAGCCATTAAATCCTTTAGCCTTAAATAACCAAGCGGTAATCTCATTATTGGTTCCAATACCTGCTTTCATGGACATAATTGCGGCTGGGGCCTTTGGATCCCAGGCAGTTCCTTCTTCCCTAGACCATTGAACTCTCACGGGTTGTCCAAAAGCTTTAGATAAAAGGGCGGCTTCATATGGCGCCTCATCGGCATCACTTCGTCCATACGAGCCAGCTCCATGCATCCATTTTGCTTCTACCGTTTCAGGAGCAAGTTTTAAAAACTTTGCAATACCTTCTCTTTGGAAGTGGGGTTTTTGTGTATCAGTCCAAATTTGAGTTTGATCTTTTTTAACATCCACTACACCACATGAAGGCGCAAAGCGTGCATGTGATTGAAAGGGTGCATAGTACTCAGCTTCAATCACTTTGGCAGAGGTTTTTAATGCTGCTAAAGTTGGTTCAGGGTTGTACTCTTTTTTACCAAAAAACATCGGAATGGCATTGGTAAAAGTAGGCTTTGCATTTTTGATGTAATTGAAGACATTTTTTTCACCACCAGGAAATGGGGTATTGACTTCAGACCATTCAATCTTTAATGCTTTTGCAGCTCTTACTGCATCCCATTCAGTCTTTGCTACTACCGCAACAAAGGTACCTTCACGAAATACTCGAACACCTGGAATAGCAGCAATTGATTTTTCATCAATCATGATAGGGGAGGAGCCTGCCACTGGTGGTCGAATTCCTCTTGCATGAAGTAAGTTATCTGGTCTAATGTGTGCCGTAAAGTGTTCTGAGGCATTGACCACATTGAGAATATCTCTTCTGCCGTGAGGCTGACCAACTAATTTGTACTCACTAGGTGACTTAGGCTTAGCAAGACCAGTGACATTCATGTCATTGCCAATCCGCTTGTTCCAATCTAGAGAGGTAGAGAAGTTTTTATTACCTATGAGTTGTGCGTAGGTAATTTGTTGAGCAGGGTTGTTCTTATTGAATACTTTTCCTGCAACCACCTGTAATTGATCTACGGGCGTATTTAATTCTTTCGAAGCTAATCCAACTAAGATACGCTTTGCTTCAGCTGCCGCATTACGAATTGGGACTGCGCCTTGGCGAATCCCAGAGGAGGCGCTACCGCCGCCTTGATTTGCAGATATTCTTGTGTCGCCAAAATTTACCAGAACACTGCTCAGTGGGACATCTAATTCCTCAGCTGCAATCATGGCATAAGCAACATCTAAGCCTTGTCCACAGTCCATTTTTCCTGAGTTAATAATTACATTACCATCTGCACCAATTTTGATCCACGTATCCAAAGCAGATGGATTTGGGCCAAGTACTTTAGGAGCTACTTGATTTTGAGCGTTTACTTCAAGACTTGGTAAGACACCTGAAACACCAATGACTAAAGCAGACGAGCTTTGAAGAAATTCACGACGATTTAATTTAAGATTTTTCATAGTTATCCTTAAGCCATTGCCATTTGGTCACGCGCTTTTTTAACAGCTCTTAAAATAGCAATTTGGGTCCCACAGCGACATTGAACATTGGATAAACCGTTAATGATTTGCTCATCAGATGCTTTAGGATTATTTTCTAGGAGCGCAATGGACTGCATAATCCAACCATTGGTGCAATAGCCACATTGGGCTGCACCCTCTTCAACAAAAGCAGTTTGCATCGGATGCAACTTGCCATTTTTCTCTAAACCATCAAGCGTTCTAATTTTGCCATTAGCAACTGCACTGGTTGGCATTACGCAAGATCTCACTGCGTTATTATTTACAATGACTGTACATGAACCGCATTGGGATAGTCCACAACCAAATTTAGGACCCTTCATTTTCAATTGATCTGTGAGTGTATAAAGTAAGGGTTGGTCAGCTGGCACTTCGACCGTTTTGATATTCCCATCGATATTAAGTTGGTACTTTGGCATTTTGTCTCCTTTGAGTTTTGTAAACAATACAGGATGCTTTATTTATTTGCCATGAGGATTTTCCCCATGACAAATAGTAGATCATTGAAAGTTTGGCGGTGATACTCTGCGATGAGAAGCCTTTTCATAAGCAGATGCTATTTCCAAGAGGGTGTCTTCCTTACCAGGTTCTGCTCTAAATACGAGAGAAAACGGTAAGCCAGGATAGGGGATTTCAGTTGGTTCATTCACTGACTGACCGACATATCTCTTTTTATCTGCGCTAAGTTGGAATTTCGCATCATATGCTTGTCGAACATAACCAGCAGGGACCAGAATTTCTGTTAAACCAGCGTTGGGTCCAAAAGTAATTTCATTACGCAAATGGTTAATGACTCCTGGTTCGTCAGGCCAACCAATCTTAGCTGGTGGTAATGCAGAGTGGAGTCTAACAAAAACATCTAATTTATTTTCTAAAAGCACCATCATGTCCACACGTCTGAGCAGCTCCCTGAGCATAATCCGCTCATCAATTCCTTGCCTACCGCCTAGGGGATTTCGAGGATCTGTCGTTTCCTCCCAGTTCTTGAAAGCACTTCTCTGATCATCCCCCCAAAATTTCGAACGCTCATTCAGAGCAGCCCAGTTATTGAGTTTTTCTGTGAAACCTAGATCTTTCCAATCTTGTACTCGTCTACTTAAATACTGACTGATATGAAAACGAAAACTATTGGCTAAAATTTCATCTTGAACCGTAGCAATGGTTAAATTCTTCGGAATAGCAATGTTTAAATCTGCCAATAAGACTAAGTAATCCATTGGATCTAAATCACCACTACCAAAAAATTGACCTGGTGCAAATTCAGTTTTTTTAATTGCGCTTGCAAACTCCGGAAAAACGGGTTCGCCTGAAGGAGTAAGTCGAAAAAGAATATCCGGCATAAAGATTGGTACTAGCCTGGCCAAAGACTTTTGAAAATCAATGGTCATCTGCTCACACTCCGAATCAGGAGTCCATAGATCATCGCGAGACTCGACTAAAGTCGCACCTAATTTTTTACCCAGCACATCCTTAATTTCTTGACTGGCAGCAGCAATAATGGGCTTTACAGCGAAGATGCCCGGATTTAGCATGGATTCTCGAATGACTCCAATACGTTTGCCAGCAAGTTCTTGATCGTGTACTTCTTTTTTAATAAAGGGCGAATAAGCAGGTAAGACACTAGAGCGTGGCACAGTTGTGTAAGGGTCTCTTGGATCGTAATAGCCATTTTCAGGATCTTTTAAAGCATCTAAAATCGTTGCACAGTCATCTAACGACTTAGCTAAGATCCCCGTCCTGTCACAATAAATATCTGCGCCGATGGCGCCACCATCAAAGCCAAGCATGGCTTTATGAGGCAGAATTAACGCAACTGAATTATGATTCGATGGACCACGGGTGGATTGCCTAGTTTCTTCACCAAGACTAGCTGTCACTAAATTCGCACTTACTGACACACCTGACCCGGAGCTTGAACCTAAGGAGGCTGACCTAGTTGTGTCATAAGGGTTGGATGGATTGCCAGCCCATGTCGAGCGCTGATATCCAAGAACTGAGGGTAAGACTTTTTCAGGGAAGTTTTTTCCACCAGGATCACCTGCACGGCCGTTGTATTCAGTCATCGTGGCTTTTGCGTAAATAATGGCGCCTTTTTTTC
>CAISYI010000018.1 GCA_903889595.1 uncultured beta proteobacterium | reverse complement strand
GCATTATTTTTATTCTTACACCAATCTTAATCAGTATCGCTTTTTTTACTTATAGGTGGATTGAAAGTCCCGCAATTAAGAGTGTGAATCTTTGGACTAAAAAAATTAGGGGCTTTAAAGGTTTAATATTTCAAAAGCAGTGATACTACCTATTGCAAATCTTTGCTAATTCGATTCAGATAGGTTTCTTATCTTCATCATCAATATTTACGAGGTTTCTGTGTTTAAAAACTTATCTACGTCATTTGTTGTCTCGGTCCTACTTTTAAATAGCGCATTCTCATTTGCTCAAAATAATGAAGATAAAAGTTGGCCAAATAAACCCATTCGCTGGGTTGTACCCTATGCGCCTGGTGGACTTAGTGATACTTCCACCCGAATTATTACGAAAAAAATTGCAGAAAATACGGGTTGGACCATCATTATTGATAATAAGCCAGGAGCAAATGCTCTGATTGGCTCAGAGTTTGTAGCTAAATCACAGCCCGATGGTTATAACTTCGTGACCGTGCTGGCAGCCCACTCAGTAAACCCGACCCTTTACGCTGGCAATCTCAATTTTGATCCTTTAAAAAGTCTCACGCCGGTAAGTTTGATTGGTATTACACCTTTATTAATTACCGTAAATAACAATCTACCGGTTAAGGATGTGAAAGAATTAATCGCTTACGCCAAAGCTAATCCAGGGAAAATCACCTACGGTTCATCCGGTATTGGTGCTGCAGCGCATATGGCAACCGAGCTCCTCAAATTAACTGCCGATATAGATATGGTGCACGCGCCGTACAAAGGATCAGCTTTAGCATTACAAGATTTAATTGGTAATAATATTCAGGTTTTCATTGATACGGCACCTACTCTCATGCCCCAGGTTCGCAATGGTCGTATCAGAGCACTTGCTGTCATGTCGAATAAACGCATTCCGGGGGCTAGTGAAGTGCCAACCATTACTGAGGCTGGTGGTCCAGATATTGACTCCTCTACTTGGTCGATGATTCTAACTACTGCGGGCACACCTAAAGAGATTGTTCAGCGCCTCGCTCTCGAAACCCAAAAAGCGGTGAACTCTCCTGATATAAAAGCACGCTTTGATGCGCTAGGCCTCGAGGGTGTAGGTAGCAATCCGCAAGAGACTGCTAAATTTTTAAATGATGAAGTCCTCAAAATGGCCAAGATCATCAAATCAAAAAACATTAAGCCAGAATAATATTTGAGAATCACCTGTCCATGCTTTCTGATGGACAGGTCCTTGCACTAAGTGAGGTCGCTTGAATTCACTGATTGACTACACAAATCAGCTAAACTATTTAAATGAATACAGCCTCTACTCCCCCAACAACTCCGTCAGTTAAACCTCCCAAACTCTCACTCAACGCACTCAAAATTGCCGGGTTTAGGTGGCATCTGCTGACCTTCATGCTCGTCATGATGGCGGACAATGTGGAACATGTCATTAGTTATTGGATGATTTTTCAGAAATTTCATTCTCCAGAATTAGCAGGATTTGCTGTTTTTTCACACTGGCTACCCTTTTTATTGTTTTCCGTACCAGCAGGTGCTTTAGCAGATCGTTTTGACCCTCGAAGATTAATCCAGATTGGGGTCTGCTTATTTATTATTTGTTCTGCTGGTTGGGCTTATTTATTTATT
>CAISYI010000017.1 GCA_903889595.1 uncultured beta proteobacterium | reverse complement strand
GCTGGAAAATCTGCTGACTTACATAGCCACCCCAATGAGCAGTGGATCTATATTTTAGAAGGCCATCTGGAATTTGTGATTGAGGATCAGAAAAAGCGGGTTGGACCTGGAGAGTTGATTTATATACCTGTTGAGAAACTGCATAAAGCAGGTGCAACACCTGAAGCAGATTGTGTATTTTTTACCTGCAAAGATTCCTCTAGTGGTTTGCATGGGAAGAAGTTTATCGCCTAAAAAAGATAATAAAAAGTTCAACTCATTTGTTTTAAAGCATAAGAATGACTTCTGGTTTTTATGTTGGGATTGTTTATAAATATTAAAAAAAATAAATACATTGGAGATTAAAAATTGAGTCAATATTTTCATGGAATAAATAAAAGTGCCAAAGCCTTAGGTGGGCTGATTTTTTGTGGTTGCTGCATCAAGTCAATTGTGCCTGAAGGAGGTGGTAGTCCTAAGCCATACAGAAGACCTCCCGTGGTGATTAACGGTAAGGTGGCAAAGACCGTTGATGTTCACACGCATTGTTTGTTTCAAGAATCGATCGATTTAATGGGCGAAAACGGTAAGGGAATTATTCCTCCAACTAAAGGTGCTCAGGAGCATTTTATTGAAATAGCTGACCGTCTTAGAGATATGGATGCGATGGGAATTGATATGGAAATCTTAAGTATCAATCCATTTTGGTATAAATCAGATAGAGACTTAGCGCAAAAGATTTGTGAAGTAAATAATCAAAAACTAGCTGAATTATGTGCCATGGCACCTACTCGATTTGGTGCTTTTGCTTCATTAGCCATGCAGTTCCCTGATTTAGCGGTATTGCAGCTAGAAGAAGCAATGACGAAGTATGGATTACAAGGTGCAGCAATTGGTGGCAGTGTTTTAGGAGATGACTTTTGTCATCCCAAATATCATCCAGTATTAGCTAAGGCGGAAGAATTAGGGGCTACTTTATTTATTCATCCGCAAAGTACCCCCCAACTTGAATCGCGTTTTAAAGGAAATGGTTGGTTAGCGAATACGATTGGTAATCCACTCGATACGACGATAGCACTAGAAAAACTCATTTATGAGGGGATATTTGATAAGTTTCCTAAACTTAAAGTGCTCGCTGCACATGGCGGGGGTTTCTTAGGTTCCTATGCGCCAAGAATGAATCGTAGTTGTTACATTTCTCCGTCCAACTGTAATCCTGATATTGAGTTGAAGAAATTGCCAACCGAATATTTAAAACAAATTTACTTTGATACCTTAGTCTTTACGGGAGAGGCCCTAAGGCATCTAGCTGCTGAAGTAGGGCCTAGTCAGTTAATGATTGGCACTGATTGGCCAATTCCTTGGGAGGAAGATCCTGTTGGACACATCATGAAGACGCCGGAACTCAGCGATGACGATCGATACAATATGTTGGGTGCGAACGCGATCAAGTTATTGAATTTAAAAATTTAAACAAGCAAAAAGATTTAAATTTTATTTACGAATCTTTTGTCACATGACACTAGCCTAAACTGATAAAGTATTGTGATATTTTGCTTGATGAATTCGGTATGACTTTCAACTATTCAATAATGAAAAAGGTTTAATGTGTCTAAATTGTTTTTAACTTTAGTAAGCTTGCTGGTTTCGCAAATTGTTACGCAAATAAGCTTTGCAGCCTATCCAGAAAGATCTATTCGCTTGGTGGTGCCCTTTGCCACAGGTGGAACCTCAGAAATTATTGCTAGGTCAGTGGCTAATAGTCTGAGCACTAGTCTTGGACAGTCGGTTTATGTCGAAAACAAACCGGGTGGGGCAGGTAATATCGCCATGGAAGAGGTCAAGCGTGCCAAACCAGATGGCTACACCCTCATGCTAGGTCATGTTGGTACATTGGCTGTTAATCCTGCCTTATTTGGTAGCAAGTTACCCTATGATCCCAACGCAGACTTTGCCCCTGTTACGTTGATAGCGAAAGTACCCAACATCATTGCTGTGAGTGAAAAAAGCCCATACAAGACCCTAGCTGATTTAGTGGCGGATGCTAAAAAGAACCCTGGCAAGATTAATTACGGCTCAGCTGGCAACGGCAGTGCGGGGCACTTGGCCATGGAGTACTTCTCTTCGGAAGCGGGTATTGATTTAGTTCATGTGCCCTATAAAGGTTCTGGACCAATGCTGACGGATCTGATTGGCGACCAAATTCAAGCAACCTTTAATGGCCTGCCATCACTCATTGGGCAATTCAAAGGCAAGGCTCTACGCCCATTAGCAACCGGTTCTGCTGAAAGATCAAAAGTTCTGAGTAATGTTCCGACGATATCGGAGTTAGGTTACAAGGGCTTTGAAACTTCACAGTGGTATGGAATCATTGTTCCTGCGGGAACGCCACAAGCGATTATTGATCGGCTGCAGAAGGACATTGCCAAAGGATTAAGTTCAAAAGAAGAGTCGAAGAGGATGCTTGAAGATGGGGCTGTTTTAATTGGCGATACGCCGACCCAATTCAGCGCCTTTATTAAATCTGAGCAAGCTCGCTGGGCTAAGGT
>CAISYI010000016.1 GCA_903889595.1 uncultured beta proteobacterium | reverse complement strand
TTAAAACGCATTGCTTCTATAACTCCAGCATAGTCTGTTGCATAGAATGATTTGACCGTAAGGCCTGTCTGCTTTTCCATATCCCTAAAGAATGGTTCCCAACGATCCCTCTGCGCTGACGCAGAATCTGTTGAGATAACTCCAAAACTGATTTCCTTCGCTTGCACAATGCATACCGACATGGCAAAAAAACCCGCCAATAATATTTTGCTTAACTTCATTTTAAATCTCCCAATAAAAAAATAACTATTCAACAAATGTTAGCTTTGGTTCTGTATAACCATCACCCCTATCACAAGAAAAATCTTCATCCATCTCGAGATCTCCCAAATTAGAACCATATAATTTTGCTAACATGAGAGCACTTAACTCTTTAGTAGGGCCATCAAAAACCACCTGGCCCTGATTGAGAGCAATAGTTCGATCACAATACTTTTTAGCAATTGGAATCTGATGCAAGCTAGTTATATAGGTCAAATCTAATTTTTCAGATAAAGTAACCATCGTATCCATCACCTTTCGTGATGACTCTGGATCAAGGGAGGCCACTGGTTCATCTGCAAGAAGAATCTTTGCCCCCTTTATCAAAGCTCGAGCAATTGCCACTCGTTGTTGTTGTCCACCAGATAGCGTTGAGGACCTTTGATAAGCAAAATCGACTAAACCGACCTTTTCAAGAGCATCCAAAGCTTTTGCCTTATCTTCTAATGAAAAGCGCCTAGAAATAATCTGAAAAATATTTTTATTGGGACAGATTCCAATTAAAACATTAGTCATTACATCTAATTGATTAACTAAATTAAATTGTTGAAAAATGACACCAACTTCATTTCTGATTTGACGAACATTTTTTGATAAATGGCCATCGGCTTGAATTTCACGATGATTAATCTTAATCAATCCCCCATCTTTATCCAAGACTTCCAAACCAAGAATGGATCGAATCAGTGTAGATTTTCCAGAACCAGAGGCGCCAATTAATGCAACCCTCTCACCAGCGGTGATATCGAGATTTACATTACACAAAGCCTGAATTTTCCTCCCACTTGAGAGGAATGTTTTATTGGCAGAACTTACATTCAGGATACTTCTCATGAGCACACCTCGATTAGGTTTGCTAATTCAGTAATGACATCTTCTTTTTTAGGCATTATTAAGTCAGAGTTCTTTGCCAACTCATCCCATCTTCTTAATGAAATAGCATCCGAAGCAAAAGAATGGTTAAGAAATTTCTCGCACTCTTCAACCGCCATACTTCCACCCTGAAGAATTAAGCTTCTAACGGAATCAGGGGATAAGGATTTGTGATAATCGGGATTCGTTGTTATTAGATAACGTTTAGCTAAAACATGCATCAACACCGGCTGAACAACTTCCTGAGAAAACATCCGAGATAAGTAATTTCCCCCCAAAAGCTCATGATGGTCATCATGCCCATAAGTTGTGGGTGTACCATCTTTTTTTGAAAGAAGATGACCAATATCGTGCAACCATGCTGCAAGTTGGAGGTTTTGAGAAGCTGCGTCTTTTTTAGCAAGTTGTCCACATTGCCATGCATGTGCTAATTGAGACACACCCTCACCATCGTAGTGAAGATGACCCTGATTTCGATAAAGTTCAATAATTAAAAGCATAGAAATCGTCATTACCATAATATGACAATGAAATATGACGGCTTTGTGTTGATTCAACCCAAAATGTTAGTTTTTAGAAAAAATTACAATCTTGATCGAAAAATAGCCACTAAAAAACTTGCTTTAGTTGGGGAGATACATGACTTTAAGCTCAATATTAGTATGATAAATTGTCACAATAAAGAAATAGACTGATTATTCATAACTTATCTTGATTGGAATATGTATGTCAAAGCGCATCGCACTTACAACATTTTTAATGCTTCTTGTTATGTCCTTTACTTCAGCTAGCTTTGCCACAAGTTTTGTGAGTGATACCAAAGCTGCCGACACGATTTATTACAATGGTCCGATTGTTACGGTGAACGATAAACAACCAACTGCTAAGGCTGTCGCCGTTAAAAATGGCAAAATCATTGCTGTTGGTTCTGAGAATTCGATGAAGCCATTCACTGGCATGAAAACAAAGCAAGTTTCCTTGGACGGAAAAACTTTAGTTCCTGGTTTTATTGATGGTCATGGTCATATTGTTAATGTGGGCGTTCAAGCCATATCAGCGAACCTACTTCCCCCGCCAGACGGCACTGTAGACTCTATTCCTGCATTGCAAAAAGTCTTAAAAGAATGGGTTGCAACCTCCCCTGTTCCAAAAAAATATGGCCTGATTATTGGCTTTGGTTATGACGACTCCCAACTCAAAGAGCAACGTCACCCCACTAAAGAAGAGCTTGACGAGGTCTCAAAAGATATCCCAATTATGTGTTTTCATCAAAGCGGACACATTCGTTCTTACAATAGTAAAGCCTTAGAGATAGCTGGAATTACTAGCGAAACAGTAAGCCCTGTTGGCGGTATTATTCAGCGCAAAAAAGACAGTCAAGAACCAAATGGTGTTTTTGAAGAAACTGCGATGATGCTAGTTGATTCAAAAATCCTACCTAAAGTGGGTAGTGAAGAAATGGTCAATCTTGCTTTGGCTGGACAAGAGCTATATAAAAGCTTTGGCCATACCACCGCTCAAGAAGGTTTAGCCATTGATGGATTTTTATTAGGTTTAACCGAACTTGCCCAAAATAAGAGGCTAGATATTGATGTTGTAGCCTATCCTCCAGTCATGCTTCCTGGGGTTGAAAAACGGATGGAAAGCCCCTATGTCGGCAAAACCTATATTAATCATTTACGTATTGGTGGTGTAAAACTTGTTCTTGACGGATCTCCTCAAGGTAAAACCGCATGGTTATCAAAGCCTTATTTTAAGGTTCCTGAGGGGCAGAACGCAGACTACAATGGATATCCTTCCATGCCTGATGACAAGGCTAATCTATTTATCAATCTCGCTTATGCTAAGAAATGGCAAATCATTACTCATACTAATGGTGATGCTGCCATTGATCAGTTGATAAGAGGGATTTCCTTAGCTGAAAAAAAATATCCCAAAACACATCTAACTCCGGTCATGATTCATGGTCAAACCCTGCGAGCTGATCAAATACCAAAACTGAAAAAGTTAGGTATTTTTCCTTCTGTTTTCCCAATGCATACCTACTATTGGGGGGATTGGCACCGTGACTCGGTACTAGGGCCTGATCGCGCTGCAAATATCTCTCCAACCAAATGGCTTTTGGATGCAAAGATCCCTTTCTCTTCCCATCATGATGCGCCCGTGGCATTTCCAGATATGATGCGCGTGCTATCTGCAACGGTGAACCGGGTGACGCGAAGTGATCAAGTTCTTGGACCAAATCAACGTGTTGACCCAATTGTGGGGCTTAAAGCTATTACTCTTTGGCCGGCAATGCAATATAACGAGGGCAAATCTAAAGGATCTATTGAAGTAGGTAAACTGGCTGATTTTGCGGTATTGTCTGATAACCCGATCACAATAGATCGTCTAAAAATTAATGAGATTAAGGTCTTACAAACTATTAAGGAGGACAAAATAGTTTATGACCGCTCAATAAAAACAACAAATCCAGCAAACTCTTGTATTGATTCAGATGTGTGTATGCAAAAACTTGCTAACACCTCAAATACTACCCAGGCATTTAGTCAATTGATGGCTAAACCACACAATCACATAGATTGATATTGATTGAAAATGATTGTCTTAAAAAATTGAATATTCACCAGAGTCAAAAAAAAGACATATAAATTCCAGATTTATATGTCTTTTTTAAGAACTACTTAAGGTTTTTACTTCCCGATAGCTGCATTGACTCGTGGCATTACTTCAGTTGCCATGAGCTCCATTGAGCGTTTTGCAAGGGCTGGATCCATCCAGTCATGGCATGCATAAAGTAAATTACCAAAATCACCAACTTCTTCTCTAAACTTTAGTAATTGATCAACTACAGAGTTCACAGATCCAGCAAGAACCAGACGATTTGTCACAAACTCTGGAGTTACCTCAGAGTCTGGCATATTTGGATCAACCTTAAACAAATTACTTCTACCGCCATTCACTAATTTACGACTGAGTGATTTGAAGTAAGCATAATAAGGGCCACCATCTTCTAAACCATAACGACGTGCAGTAGCATCATCATCCGCCACAAAAATACTCTTCGCGACACGCCATTCATCAGGGTGAGCTACTGCACCAACAGCTTCACGGCCCTCTACATATTTTGGCCAATGTGTTGCAACCCATTCCGGCATTAAAAAGTTTGCTGAAATTGGTTGCCAGCCACGTTTAGCCATTTCAGTAACACCTTTAGAATATGGGGCTACAGCTGTTCCTACGATTAAAGGATAAGGCTTTTGGAAAGGCTTCATAATGTAACCTTGACCAATTTCTGGGATCATCGTATTTTGCGTAGAGATTTTCCAATATTCACCTTCAATGTTGTAAGGTGCTTCGCCGTCCCAGATTTTTAAAATCGTATTAATGCTTTCTACAAACATTGCATTGCGATCTGACTTAAAGTTACCAAATACTTCAGCATCAGACATTAATCCACCCGGGCTAATACCCATGATGAAACGACCTTCTAACATATGATCCATCATCGCAGCTTGAGCAGCGATGGCTGCTGGATGAGAGTTCGGCAAATTAATCGTACCAGTACCTAACTTAATTTGTTTAGTAGCATGAATTAAAGTTGCTAAAAATATCATTGAGTTGGTAATCGTTTCAGCAGCATCAGTGACGTGCTCTCCAACATAAGCCTCGCTATAACCTAATTGATCAGCAAGGATGACAGCTTCTCTGTCTTCATTAAAAGTTTCCACCAAATTTCTTCCTGGTGGGTGAATTGGCATCATAAAGGTACTAATTTTCATTTGCTTGTCCGTATCGGTAATTGAACTGCATAAAATGGTTTACAAAATAACTTATTTTTAAAATTATAAAACAAAGTAATCAATTGATCATTTATAAGGCTTAAAAATGATCAACTCAATCAGTAAATACCCTAACTAGCTAGGAGATTTAAAATATAAAACATGATTGAAATACAACAATCACATTTAAAAAAAACAATAAAAACAGTTACTTAGTCTTGCTTAATCAACATTGGCACCACTGTTTTAGCACCCGCCAAATAAGTAATGATCGTATGTTCAACAATCTCATCAATATCTAACGATAGTGGGATATTAAAAATCCACCTACGTTGGCCTAAATAAAAGGTCCTTGAATTAATACCCCAGGCCAATTCCACTTCACTTTCTTTGAGAGGAATCTCTTGAATCGTCGGCAAACCAAGCTCTGCCCTCACCTCAATTGCGATGGGCTCTAAAATTCTGCTTCGCAAAAACTTTAAATACCGGGTATTGATGTCTTCCCCTTTTAAACCTGAGAACATAAAAATTCGGACCCAGTCGTAGGTCAAGGAAATTTTTGAGTAGTCTTTATAAAACCTCAAAAGACGATCTTTTAGGGGCACTGAGCGATCAGCAATAATAGTTTCCCAATAAGGGTTCCATCTGCCAACATAGACCTCTTGATAGACGCGTTCGATTAAAGCAGCTTTACTAGGAAAATAACGAAAAATTAACGATTGAGTAACACCTAAACGACGAGCTAACTCACGTGTATCACCATCAAAACCAACCTCTGCAAAAAATGCCACAGCCGCAGCGGCAATCTCACGATCACGCTCCTCACGCTTCAGACGTTTTCTAGGTGCTGAATTGATTGGTTTGTTTACGACAAGATCATTTGACTTAATCATTTAAGATTCGCTTTTTAAGAAATTACTGCTTCACGATTTGTAATTGCTTCGTCTCGACAGAACGCATAATTGCTTCAAGTGCTGCGACATTGGCAAGCATTTCAGTTTGCATAACGGGATAGTCGCTTACTCCTCGAATACCTTTTGCAAACGCCTCTAAATTAAAACGAACCGTTGGGGCTGGTGGCATAAAATGGGTAGTTCTTTCTTGACCACGTAATTGTGTCGTCACATTCCAACCTGTTGGGTTTTCAGGGTGGGTATTATCTCTAATTTCAATCCAACCGTGCGATCCATAAACGCAAAACCGTCCATCAAATGGTGTGGCTAAAATTGCACTAATCAAAGCATTTGCCCCACCTTCAAAAGCGAGCATAATACCTAAAGTATCGCCATTTTCAAAATCACTGCCCCGAGTAGCTAGCCTTGCCCATACTTCTTTGGCAGGTCCAAAAATAGCAATGGCAAGATCAACTAAATGTATACCTGTTGCTGTTAAAGGTCCAACTGGAGCAAACTTGTTAGACAAACGCCAATTATCCTTGGGTAATGCAAAAAACTTATCCTGTGAGAAATTGGCCTCGATTTGTAAAATAGTACCTAAAGTACCCTTAGCTATCTCCTCTCTCAAGGCGACTATTGCTGGCTCAAAACGACGCTCATGTCCAATACCTAACTTGACACCAGCTTTGTTACAGGCTTCGATTGCAGCTTGAGCATCAGCAAAAGTAAGACATAAGGGTTTTTCACAAAACACATGCTTACCAGCGTTGGCTGCTAACTGAATCTGCTGAGCATGAAATTGATGCGGAGTACATAAAACAATCGCTTCAACTTTGGGATTTTCAATTGCATTATTAAACTCTCTAGCAACTTCGAAGCCCATCGAGAGGCCATCAGTAGTTGCTAGTGAAGCAACATTCGGATCGTTTTCGATGACCATTACAACATTTAAAAACTCACTCGCTTGCAGGGTAGCAGTGATAATTTTTCCCCACCAACCATAACCAATTACAGCGACATTTACTGGATTCATTTTTATCTCGTTCTAAGCGGAAATATTATTAACAAAATTCACTACTAATGATTCAAACTCTCTCTTGCATTCAACGTTAGCGATATGCGCAGCTGGCAACATCACATGTTGACTATTTGGAATCACCTTAGTTAAAGAAGCAACCTCTGCAGTTGGAGCACCCATATCAAACTCACCACTAATGAGTAAGGTTGGACATTGAATTTTCGCTGCATAAGGTCTTGAGTCATAAGTCATTACGGCAGTACCACATGCCATATAACCATCATTACTTGTAGTAGCAATCATTTTGCGTAATTTTTGATCATCGGCAGGGTTTGCCAAACGATAACCCTCAGTTAACCAACGATCTGCTGTACCGTCCACAATTGCTTGCACACCTTTTTCATTTACGGTCGCAATACGTGTTAACCATTGTGCTTTTGTTTCATCCGTTTGCGAATGTCTAAAGCAGGCTGCTGAAAGACTTAAAACACGATCTGTGTAATGGGCAGCCATATATAAGCCCAACATTGCGCCAAGGGATAAACCTAGCCAGTGAAATTTTTGAATATTTAATTGGTCTGTAAGTTCGATAATGTCTTTGGCTAAATCTTCCGTAGAAGCTACTGCACCCGTTGCAGGGGTATCGCCATGTCCACGGTAGTTGTAACGTAAAACTAAAAAATGTTTTTTCCAGACTTCAATTTGATCATCCCACATAGAGTAATTTGCCCCTAAGGAATTGCCGATCACTAGTACAGGCGCATTACTGAGCCCTTCTAATTGAAATGAAGTAATTGTCATATCTGTCTCTTTGTGTATGTTGTTTTAAAAATAAGGATCGTTTGATCACTTTAATATAGTCAATCTCAATTGGCAAGTATCTCGCAAAACATTGCAGTAAAACCCCCTATTGAATATGGGTTTTCCCTAATAAAAGCTAATTTTTATGCCATTTATAACTGAATATTCAATAATCTGATTAAATGTTTTATCTCATCAGATTGACTTCTAATGATCAAGCGATTACTATTTATACAAATTAACGGAGATAAAGATGAGCCCAGTAGATCGTGCAAAAGATACCCAAGAACAAAGTCCAGAATTTGACTCACGAGATTTCCGCAATGCATTAGGGCATTTTGGAACTGGTGTGACTGTCATCACGACCATTGACAAACAGGGTAAGGTTTTCGGCGTAACTGTAAGTTCCTTTAATTCTGTTTCTCTATCCCCGCCACTCGTATTATGGTCACAAGTTCGGGGTGCGCCGAGTCATCAAGCATTTATTGAATCGCCCTATTTTATTGTCAATATTTTGGCGGAAGATCAAAAAGATATTTCTAATCACTTTGCACGTCCAAGTGAAGATAAATTCAAAGATATTCCCCATCATTTAAATGAACATGGCATTCCGATTTTAGATGGAACACTTGGCCATTTCGTTTGTACCAAAGAAAATGAAGTTGAAGGTGGCGATCATTTAATCTTTATCGGAAAAGTGTTAAGCTATTCTTACAATACTTCTGAACATACCGCCCCACTGTTTTTCTGGAAGGGCAAGTACCACTCAGCAGCAGATCATACAGCTTAATATTCCATTTATTTTTAAAAACTTACATCTCAATCTTGAAGGATCAAAATGTCAAATGTTAATTTAGAGCAAGCCCTTTTAATCGCTAAAACTTCCTTAGAAAAAGGCCGTGAAATGAAATTTCACCCACTAACGGTGATTGTTTTAGATGCTGGCGGTCAAATGAAAGCGCTCTTGCGTGAAGATAACTGCAGTATTTTAAGACAAGATATCGCAATGGGTAAGGCTTGGGGTGCTCTTGGAATGGGTTTTGGTGGACGCGAATTAGCAAGACGCGCTGAAGCAATGCCAAGTTTCTTCGTTGCCTTAAACGCGATGTCTGGTGGAAAAATGGTACCGGTGCCGGGCGGCGTTCTCATTCGTAATGCTGAAGGAGTAATTATTGGTTCAGTAGGTATTACAGGCGATACTTCAATTAATGACGAAATCTGCGCAGTAGCAGGTATTACAGCTGCTGGCTTAGTTGCTGATACAGGTGATAAGTAAAAATAAGTTAACTACTTAATATTAAAAGCCCTGAATTATTTCTAATTCAGGGCTTTTTTACTTTTATTCGACTTCAAATTAACTAGCGATGAGCTGAGCCAAACGATCTGGACTTAACGGTAAGTGTCTAGCACGAACACCTAAAGCCGCATTGAGTGCATTCGCAATCGCTGCACCCGTCGGGCCAGCAGCAGCTTCTCCACCGCCTAGACTTGGCGCACTAGGCTGATCAAGTAACTCAACCATGACTTCAGGAACTTCTGAGAAATTCAAAATTGGATAAGTATCCCAAGTATTGGATGTAATGTTGAGGTCATCCCAAGTAGCTTGTTCTTTGAGAGTCCAGCTGATTGCTTGAATAATCCCACCTTCAATTTGGTTGAGTAAACCATCAGGATTGATAATTCTGCCAGCATCAGCAGTTGACCAAACTTTCTCAACGTGAATCTTCTCTTCAACTCGTACCTGAACCACTACTGCACAGTAAGCGCCAAAGTTCTTATAACGTCCAAAACCAATTCCTAAAGCAGTTCCTTCTGGCAATTGATCACGTTTAGCCCAATTTGACATTTGTGCAACACGCTGAATAATAGCAATCGAGCGTGGATCAGATAGGTAAGACAAACGTAAATCAACCGGATCTTGGCCAATGGACTCTGCTAATTCATCTAAAAAGGATTCAATGGCATAGACATTTAAATAAGCCCCTAAACTACGTAGCGCTGAAGTTCTTACAGGTACCTGAGGCAACATATGATGACGGATTGCTTGATGAGCAAAGTCATAGATTGCAACGGCATTGCGTAATCCGCCACCATTTGGTAAAGGGACATCTTGAGTAGCATCAACAGGATGTGGAGGATCAATCATCCAAGCACCTAATAGATTGATAGTGCCTTGCCAGCAACCAGGTCTTGCGATATGGGTTGGAGACCAAACCTCAGATTCCCAAGAAACAATTCTGCCATTCTCATCCAGTCCAGCTTCAATCTGCATCAAACTAGCCGAACCAAACGGGGTTGCTGATAACTCTTCCTCACGGGTCCACTGAACTCGAACATTCAAACCTGTTTGTTGGGTAATGAAAGCCGCATCAAAAGCCACATCATCAGCACTGTTATGACCATAGCAACCGGCTCCGTGCAAATGAATCACATCGATAGTCGAAGCATCTTGTCTTAGACCAACTGCAATTTGATCACGCAATAAATGTGAACCTTGCGTATGGGACCAAACTGTTAAATGTCCATCAACCATTTGAGCTAAAGCGCAAGCCGGACCAATTGATGCATGTGCAATAAAAGGTCTTGTATATCTGGCTGTCATTTGCGACACAGAAGCACTAGCCTCACCTTTGTTAAAAACCATCTTATCGCTTGATGGTAAGGTAGTTAAAATCTCCTCAATGGGACGTTGACGTTCAACAAAAGATGGCAACTGCCACTGAACACATTGATGAGCTTTTGGCAAACTAGCAACTAAGGCTGCTTCATTTTTACCAAGAATAGCTAAAAAACTACCGCTCAAAACCACCTGCTCAACACCGTTCAATGCCTTGATTGCATCGAGATCAATCGCTTTAATCGTAGATTGTGCATGGCTATGGCGCAGCATTCTTGCATGGTACATTTCAGGCAAAACCACATCATGAATAAAAGCACCTGTAGATAACTTATCCAATAAGTCTTTTCTAGGAATACTCTTGCCAATAATCTCTTCTTTTACCTGAGATGAAGAGGCTACAGCTTCAGTAAGCGCCTCAATCGGAATATGAATATTAATTTGAGGTGCTAACTCTGAGTATGTGACAGTTTTTGATACACCTGGGCAAGAAAAAATGCCTGCTTTAATTTCAACATCATGAACATTTACATTTAATGCTTGCGCAGCAGCATTTAAAAAGAGCCAACGCGCATGAGAGAGTGCACAACGTAATGATGCACCACCGTTTTCGATGGATTGACTTCCTGCTGTATACCACTCATTAGGTGAATGGAAAGTATTACCAGCAACCCAATGAATTTGATCCAGTGTAATACCCAGCTCTTGGCAAGCAATTTGTTGTAATGCAGTTTGAATACCCTGACCTAATTCAACTTTTCCGCTATAAACAGTCAATAAAGGCAGTTGATCTAGAGCAAACCACTGATCGAGCATTGGGTGAGATTGGATATAAGTAGGTAATGGATTTGATTGAACATTGCTCATGCTACTGTCTCCTTCGATAAAGTCTCAACCACACTAGCAAGCGCTTTGAAAATACGAACATGTGTTCCACAACGGCATAAATTAACATCTAAAGCAGCATTTTGTTCGGCTCTGCTAGGGTTCGGGTTTTTCTTCAGAAGTGCAGTAATACTCATCATGATGCCATTAATACAATAACCACATTGAGCAGCTTGTTCTTTGACGAAAGCCTCTTGAACCAACTTTCCAATCGGATCTAAGTCAAGACCTTCTGCTGTTAATACATCCTTTTGACTAACTGCCCACAACGGTGTGTTGCAAGATTGCGTCGCAACCCCATCCACTATTACAGTACAAGCGCCACAGTTACCAGTGCCACAACCAAAACGCGAACCTTTTTGGTCCAAGTCATTTCTGAGCACATACAACAAGGGGTTATTCTCATTGGCGGTTACTTCACATAACTTTCCGTTGAGTTGAAATTGAGTTGAATTTGACATAAGTTAGAAAAAAATAGTGTATTGAAAGGTGGTTAATAAATTTTATTTGCAATAGGTATTAATAAACCAGGCTGGAACAGCCGTGCCATCAGAATTTCCCAAGCCAGCTGCGGATGTTTTGTCCAGCTCAGCAAGTGCTGCTTGAGTAACAGGCACGTTCCAACCCAGTGATTGAGCTTCTTCGATCATGGTTCTTAAATCCTTACGAATATTATCTAAAGTAAACGCTGCAGGGGGTTGAGGCTCACCTTTTAAGCAAGAAACTAAGGCTGGAACTCTAGCCTTCATCATATTTGGAGCGCCTGAAGTGTCAGACAGAATATCCATCAAACGTTCAGGTGAAATATCTAATTTAGAGGAAATTGACAATGCCTCACTAAAAGATTGCCAAAATACGAGCAATGGTAAATTGACAGTTAACTTTAAAGTCGCACCTGCACCATTTTTACCTACGTGCTCAACCCGGCGACATAATTGCTCCAAAATTGGCCGAGCCCTTGCAACTGCGGCTTCATCTCCACCAACGAGCCCTAATAACTTACCAGCTCTCGCAGGAGCTACCGTACCGCCAACTGGACAGTCAACAATTGAGCCACCTAAAGCTTTAACTTCATCGGCTAAAGCAATTGAAGTAGATGGACGAACTGTACTCATTTCAATTAACAATTTACCAGCAATATTTGCTTTAAGGACACCCTGCTCACCACGATAAGCTGAATCAATCGCTGAGGCATCCGTCAACATGGAAAGCATAATGTCAACTTGGCTAATTACATCAGCTGGTGATAAGGCAGTGGTTGCTCCAAGAGCGACTAATGGAATGGTTTTTTCCATTGACCGATTCCAAATTACCACTTCATGACCACATTCAATGAGGCGCTCTACCATTGCACCACCCATTTTGCCGGTACCAATTAATCCAAGCTTCATCATCATCTCCGTAAAATAATATTTAGAAAAGTTTACCCATAATCAACGATTATCGCTGACTTTTCCAATAATAATTAGTAGTGATCAAATAATCAATAAAGAACATGGAATTAATCCAATTTTTATCAAAGATTGGGACTTAGTTGTTTACGGTCGCGGAATCTTTACTTCTTTAAATATTTAAAAATAGGTAAATACCCTTATATTTTAAAGCCGTAGAATCCTTTAATCTCCATGTTGTGATTATTAATTAGTTAATATAATTGACAATCTAAAACTAAAACCTTTTATTGATCAATTAATCATTAGTGAAGTTTTTAGGCATTTTTAAATGTACTACTTTTAAATTAACATTGGAGGAGACACCATGAGTTTAGATCGTCGTTCTTTTATACAAGGCACTGCTGCAGCTGGTTTAACATTAGCTGCCCCAAGTATTCTTCGTGCACAAACGAATGAACCAATAAGAATTGGTTTATTAACTGTAAAAACTGGCCCTCTCGCATCTGGCGGAATCGATATGGAGTTAGGTTTGAAGCAGTGGCTCGCTGAGAACAATAATATGATGGGCGGTAGAAAAGTTGAACTAACCGTTGCTGATACTGGTGGAGTTCCTGCTAATACAAAAACAAAGATTTCAGAATTGTACGAACGTAATAAAGTACATGCAGTAATGGGCCCTTTAGCTGCTTTTGAAGCACTAGCTGTGGATGATTACATCAAAGCACAAAAGATTCCAACATTATCAGTTGCTGCTGCAGAAGATATGACTCAACGTAAACCAAATCCATGGTTCGTAAGAGCGACCTCTACTTCTTCACAGTGCGCTCACCCAATGGCTGAATATTGTGCCAAGGTAAAAGGTTACAAGCGAATGATCATGATTGCTGACGATATTGCTTATGGTCATGAAATGAACGCTGGTTTTCAACGTGTGTTCGAAGAAAACGGTGGCAAGATTGTTCAAAAACTTTTCTCACCATTAACAGTTCCTGATTATGGTAGTTTCTTGGCTCAATTAAATCCAAAAGTTGATGCAATTTTCTTGGGCTTTGCTGGTTCAAATGGCTTTAGATTTATTCGCCAATTTAATGAGTATGGCTTAAATGGCAAAATGGCAATTGTTGGTGGTATGACAGCTATTGATGAAGCAGTGTTAAAGAATATGGGTAACGAAGCTTTAGGAATTGAGACTGCTTGCTGGTACTCTGCAGAACTCAACAACCCAATCAATAATAAATTTGCTCCTGCATTCCGCGCCGCCAACAAATATGACCCTGGCTTCTACGCAGCTGCAACCTATACCAATGCTGCGGTTCTCGATGCAGCCATTAGGGCAGTTAATGGTAATGTGGCAAACAAAGAAGCTTTAATGGCTGCTTTGAAAAAATCCGACATACCAACTGCACGTGGTCCAGTAAAGTTTGATAGCTTTGGCAATATTGTTGGTGACGTTTATATTAGAAAAGTTGAACGTAAAGATGGTCGTTTAGTCAATACCGTTACTAAAACTTATACAAACGTAAGCCAATTTTGGACATATGATCAAAAGGCTTTCTTAGCAAATCCGGTTTACTCTAGAGACTTCCCACCAGCGAAGAATTTAGAGTCTTAAGCATTACAGTTAATCACATTAGGTAATTAGGTAAATTTTATGCAATTTTGGGTAATTCAAACCCTTAATAGTCTCGCACTCGGAGGATTGCTGTTTATGCTTTCCTCTGGGTTTGCGTTGATTTTTGGGTTAATGCGTATAGCGAACTTGACGCATGGTTCGTTATTTATGATTGGCGCTTATCTAGCTGCTGCAACGTTAAGAGAAGGATACAGTCTTTGGGTTGCTGCGATCGTTGCTATGGTAGGAGTCGCAATTATTGGTGGTTTAATTGAGCGCTTTATATTACGTGCTCTAAGTAACAATTCACAGGGTCAAGTGTTAGCAACCTTAGGTCTCTCATTTGTGGCTGCTGATGCCTGTTTAATGATTTGGGGTGGTGATCCAATTCCAATTAATGCTCCAGAAATGTTTCGC
The DNA here is from genome assembly GCA_903889595.1 of uncultured beta proteobacterium. GTDB lineage: Bacteria > Pseudomonadota > Gammaproteobacteria > Burkholderiales > Burkholderiaceae > Polynucleobacter. The sequence continues at coordinate 49,110 of CAISYI010000016.1, read as the reverse complement.
TCCCCACTTGAAATGTTTGGCTTTATGTTTCCAACTTATAGACTAGTGGTATTGGCGGTATCCGTTGTGATTGCCATCGCTTTGTATTTGTTAATGGAAAGAACCCGCCTCGGTGCGATGATTCGCGCTGGTGTTGATGATATGCAAATGGCACGTGCTGTAGGGATTCCGGCCTCACTTCTCTTTACAGTGGTTTTCTGTTTGGGTGCTTTACTAGCTGGTCTTGGCGGATCTGTTGGTGGGCCAATGTTGAACGCTTATCCAGGCCTTGATGCTGATATGCTACCTCTTGCCCTAATCGTAGTTATTCTTGGTGGTGTTGGTAGTTTAATTGGTACTTTTGTTGCGAGTTTCATTATTGGTTTCGTTTATACCTTTGGAATTGCTCTAGTTCCTGATCTTGCCTACGTTATTTTATTTTTACCGATGGTTTTTGTCATTGCCTTTAGACCATCAGGGCTATTTGGGACGATGAAAGCATGATTTTGAAAAACAACTACTTCTATTTAGCGATTGCTGCAATCCTCACTATTGCCCCTATATTTTTTGGGGAGTATTACGTCAACTTAGGCAGCCAAATTATGATTGCAGCAGTATTCGCTGCTAGTCTTAATATTTTGGTGGGATACGGTGGACTTACGTCTTTAGGTCATGCAACCTATTTAGGCTTATCTGCCTATACCTCAGCTTGGTTATTTTTAAAAACAGGCCTAGATCATGGCTACACTGCAGTATTGGCTATCGCTTTTACTACTTTTGTTGGAGCAATCTTTGGTTGGATTTCTTTAAGAGCTTCCGGCCTTAGCTTTTTAATGCTAACTCTAGCCTTATCTCAAATTGTTTGGGGTATTGGTTATCGTTGGGTTGGTTTAACAAACGGTGATAACGGCTTGTCTGGTTTAACTCGCCCTTCTCCATTTGGCTGGGATTTAGAAAATAGTACTAACTTTTATTGGTTTACTTTAATCATTACGATTGCTTGTCTATTTTTTATTGCTCGAATTGTGAACTCTCCATTTGGAGCAAGTTTAAAAGGCACTCGTGATCAAGATAAACGAATGAGTGCTTTAGGCTTTAATGTTTGGAAAATTCGCTGGATTAGCTTTGTTCTCTCAAGCTTTTTTGGTGCAATTTCTGGACTTCTCTACATCTATTTCAATAAATATGTTCATCCAAGTGTGATGTCCATTACTTCCTCTGCTGAAGGTTTATTGTGTGTGATTGCCGGAGGTGCTGGAACTTTGGCAGGACCGATCCTTGGATCAATCTTAATTGTTTTGTTAAAAAACTATGTCTCGGGTTTTGTGGAACGTTGGAATATGCTACTCGGAGTTATTTTTGTATTCATCGTCATCTTTATGCCAACTGGTATGGTTCCTGGAATCATGCAACTAAAGGATCGTCTCTTTGGAGGTAAAAAATGACTATTGCACTCGAGGTAAAAGATCTAAAAAAAAGCTTTGGTGGTGTTGCAGTAACCCAAAGTGTCAATCTTCAAGTGATGCCTGGTGAAAGAAGACTTATTATTGGCCCTAATGGCGCTGGTAAAACAACTTTATTTGCTCAAATTACTGGGGATTTACTACCTGACTCTGGTAATGTTTTTTTGTATGGTCAAAATATGATTGGTAAGCCAGTTCATGATCGTGCCCACCAAGGTATGAGTAGAACCTACCAAATCATTACTTTATTTGGAAAAGATACTCTGGCACATAATGTTGTGCTCTCTTTATTAGGCATCCATAAAAGAAAAAACCAACTATTTAAAGGCCTGCCTGCCAATGATCCACTTTACGATCAAGCACTTGAGTTACTAGATAGTGTTGGCCTCAAATCACAGGCACATCGCCGTGTTACAGAAATCTCCTACGGCGAACAACGTCGTGTTGAAATTGCTTTAGCACTTGCGCAACAACCAAAAGTTTTACTACTTGATGAGCCTTTAGCTGGTCTATCGCGTGATGAACGCGTACTAGTAGCTGATTTAATTAAATCTATTTCAAAAGAAACTGCCATAGTAATGATTGAACACGATATGGATGTAGCTCTTGCCTTTGCAGAGAAAATTCTAGTTTTGCAATACGGTAAAGTAATTGTTGATGGTGACCGTGATACGGTTGTAAATGACCCGAAAGTTCAGGAGGTGTATCTTGGCCACTAATGCTCTTGAACTCAAGAAAGTCAATTCCTACTATGGTGAAAGCCACGTATTGTATGACTTATCTCTGAATCTCGAAGAAGGAACCCTACTCGCTTTATTAGGTCGTAATGGTGCTGGTAAAACGACACTCATGAAAACAATTTCTGGATTGCTGCCGCCAAAAACTGGTGAGATATTCTTATTTGGTAAAGATACCGCAAAAGAAAAGCCAGAATTTATTGCTAAAGCTGGTATCCGACTTGTTCCACAAGGCCGTCGTATTTTTCCAAGCTTGTCAGTTGAAGAAAATTTACTAGTTGCTGAGCAAAAAAGGCCGATAAAAGCGATGTGGAATTTAAAAAGAGTTTATGAACTCTTTCCACAACTTGTGACTAGAACAAAACAACGTGCAGGAACCCTATCAGGCGGCGAACAACAGATGTTAGCCATCGGGCGTGCATTAATGGGCAATCCAGATGTTTTGCTTTTAGATGAGCCATCAGAAGGACTAGCTCCATTAATCGTTGCTGAAGTGGCTCGAGGCATTGAGCTCATTAAAAGTGAAGGTTTATCGATAATTCTTGTCGAACAAAACTTTCAATTAGCCATGAGTGTGGCGGATAATGTAGTTGTTCTTAATACTGGCGAAATTGCCTACCAAGGCTCGGCTAAAGATGTTCATGAAAACCCCGAGTTGGCAACCAAACATCTTGGTGTTTTTTAATTTTTCTTTTTAAATAGAGGTCATCATGTTTTACACTTGTTCTTCATCATGTTCTAACCCTGCGCACAATCATGGATCTTCAGACTCTGCTGAGATGATGGCTACTAGTGCCACTAAAAAAGCATCCGCAAGTAGTAAAGGCGCTGCAAAAACGGCAACTAAAACTCCTGCGAAAAAAGTTTTAGCACCTACTCAAAAAATGGTTAAAAACAAAAAAGGTCAACATTTAGTTGTTGATATTCACTGCCATTATTTAAACCCAGAAGTAAATGCTAAAACCGCTCACCTGAATGCAGCCTCTTATGATCCAACTGTTATTTTTGCTACAGATATCACGAATGAGACTAATACTGCTCAAATGAAAACTAGGGCTCCTAAATTGATGGGCGTTGATGAACGCTTAAAAGATATGGATAAAATGGGCGTTGATATTCAAGCAGTAGCTCCAGCCCCTTATCATTATTTTTACTTCACAGAGGCAGATCTTGGTGCTAGCTTAGCGCGTGACGTAAATGACGGTATTGCCAATGTAGTAGCTGGCAATCCTGATCGCTTTGTTGGACTAGGTTCAGTACCTCTTCAAAATGCAGAATTAGCAGTTAAAGAACTAGAGTATTGCGTCAAAACTTTAGGTCTCAAAGGTGTAGAAATTTGTACTAACGTGAACGGTAAAAACCTCACTGATCCAAGCCTTGGACTTGAAAAGTTCTTTGCTAAAGCCAATGAACTTGGCTGTGTTATTTTCATGCACCCTCTTGGATTTACACAAGGTGATCGTTTGCGTAACCATTACTTTAATAATGTGATTGGTAACCCATTAGAAACGACGGTTGCAGTGAGTCATTTGATTTTTGATGGCATCATTCAGCGCTATCCAAAAATCAAATTTATCGCAGCCCACGGTGGTGGATTTTTAGCACACTACTGGGCTCGTATGGATCATGCATGGGGTGCACGTAAAGACTGCCGTACTGTGATCAAGAAAAAGCCTTCTTCATATTTAGAAAAGATTTATTTCGATACCATTACACATGACTCAGAGATGCTTGGCAACCTCATCCGCCGCTTTGGTGCTGATCACGTGATGCTAGGTACAGACTACCCATATGATATGGCTGATGATCATCCATTAGACACCATTAGAGGTGTAAAACGTTTATCTTCTGAAGATCGTAAATTGATTGAAGGTGGTAATGCTGTCAAAATGATGAAAATTAAAGTGAAGTAATGAAACTTTAATTAGTTCAATAAAAAATCCCCTCAAGTGTGAACTGAGGGGATTTTTTTATACTTTAAATATTACTTTTCTATATTGTTCGAAACTGGATAGTCTCTTGAGTAAACTGGCTTTGATATGAAGTCTGCAGTTTTGTAATTCCAAAACTGCGTCACATTTGGGTAAGTTTTGATGATTGAATTGGTTAAACGCCCATCAATTTTCACAACTTTACGAATGTAAACATTCATGATTGGATTTCCTAAAGCATCCAGCGTAATCTTTCCACGGGGATCGTCAGCAACCGTAACATTACGAAGAGCACTCATAAATTCTGCTTTATTTTCGACATTGCCTTTTACTTCTTTTAATGCTTTCTCTAACATCAAGGCAGCACCATAGGCTCCTACAGAATAATAACCAGGTGCTTGTTTAAATTCTTTCATCATACCTTGGGCAAATTTTTCATTGTTTGGATTTTTAATTGTTTCCGCATACCAACCTGAAGAAATAATATCCAAGGCCTCATCGCCCATTGACGCTAAAATCCCCTCATCAACAGCGGTCATATTAGCAATGACAGGAAGTTTTTCTTTCATCCCGTACTCTTTGTACTGTCTTAGGAATTTAACGCCGTTGCTACCCGCAAAGGCAATATAAACGGCATCAATATTGGGTTTGATTTGACTAATGTAAGCTCCATAATCAGCTGTATTTAATGGCGCCCATAATTTTTGAACTACTTTGCCACCATTTTCCTCAAAGGTCCTTTGAAAGCCACCAACGTTTTCATGACCAAAGGCAAAATCATCACCAATGATTGCGATACGTTTATATTTCAACTCTTTAGCCGCATACTCACCAAGTGGATGATTTGCTTGAGCAGAACTTCCCACGGCACGCACAAACCATGGATTTGGTTTACGTTGCGTTAGATCCTCGGCACCAGCAGAAGGTGAAATCGTTGGAATTTCAGCTCGTTTGATATAGTCATCAACAGCAATAGCTTCAAAGGCTGCTAAAGGGCCAATCACGACATGTACTTTATTTTTTTCAACCATTTCCTGTATTTTAGATTTAGTTATGGCCGGTTGACCTCCTGTATCACCCGTAAATAACTCAACTTTACGACCGGCAATTGTATTATTTCTTTCTTTTAGAAAGAGTTTGATCGCCTCTTCCATCTGGATTCCGCCTGCAGCTAGAGCGCCAGATTTGATTGTTAAAAATCCAACTCTGATAGGATCTGTAGAGGCTGCTAGAGTACTTTGGATGTTACTAAAAGTAATTCCGAATGCTGCGATCAAAACAGCTAATGTTTTTCTTTTCAGTTGCATTGTTGTCTCCTTAATTATCGTGCTTCAATTATGCTATATTTAGTCGATTGAAAAAAGTTTAATTCGCACTTGTCTCTTTTCACACAACAAATAAAGTCTTAAAATTTAATCATCAAGAGACCCACCAAACCTTAACAGCTATTTTTGGAAACCCTAATATGTCTATCAATTTCGAATCCGTCAATCTTCAATTTAATCAACATCAACTTAGTATTAAAGTTTACGGTGCAGGTCCGTCCATTGTTTTGTTTCACTCATTATTAGCAGATCAAACGAGTTTTGAAAAAGTCTTACCCAATTTAGCTAAAGATCATCAAGTCATCTTATTGAGTTTGCCAGGATTTGATTCATCTAGCTTCGTGGGTGGTTCACTCGATGCGATTGCTGATCAAATTGCCGGTGCGCTAAAAACCTTAAATTTAACACCCGCCCCCATCTTTTTAGGTAATGGCTACGGTGGTTTTGTGGCACTTAACACGGCAATTAGACACCCAGCAATGGTCTCCAAACTCATCTTAGCTGATTGTGGTGCTTGCTTTACAGAGCCCGGTCGTGCAGCGTTCAGAGGAATGTCTGAGAATGCTAAAAATAAGGGTTTATCAGCTATTGCTGACGTTGCGATGCGTAGACTTTTTGCACCAGCTTACCAAGAACAGCATCCTGACTTAATTGCACAGCGTAAAGAGCGGTTTTTGAGTATTAATATGGAAACCTTTCACGGAGCATGTAATGCTCTATCGACCATGGATTTGAGACCCTTAGTAAAAGAATTACAGATTCCGTCGCTCGTCCTTTGTGGAGAATTTGATGAAGCAACTCCCCCAGCAATGTCTGAAGAGTTAGCGAATCTATTACCAAATGCAAGTTTGAATATTCTTCCTGGTTTGGCACATGTTCCGCAATTGCAAGATCCTGAAGCGTTTTTCGCAGCAATTAAAGACTTCATCAAAAACTAAGCAATCGATGTGGTCTTGTTTTACTTTTTAACTTACTAACTTAATATTATTTAAAGAACTCAGAGATGACTAACAAATTAACGAAACCAAGTACTAAACTAAGCACTAAAAAAACTCCTGCTAAGTCAACCCCTAAAGCAAAAGAAACTAAGGCATCTGAAATGTCTAGCAATGAAAAAACAATCGTCCTCACAACTAAAGTTGGAGTTGTTGGTTTAGGCATCATGGGGTCTTCGATTGCCAGCAACCTTCATGCTGCAGGCTTTGATGTTTTTGGCTTTGACCCAAGCAAAGAACAACAAAAATTACTCAAAAAAGTGGGGATTACCATCTGTGAACAAGTATCACAGGTAGCACAATCATGTGATTACATATTGTTATCTTTGCCTTCTGTTTATGCTTTAAAGGCGGTTTCTGAAGAGATTACTGCAAATGCCAAAAAAGGAACGATTGTTGCTGAATTAGGTACCCTACCTCATGATGCAAAAGAGGCTGCTCGAGTCTTACTGGCAACTAAAGGAATCATTTTGTTAGATTGCCCGCTCTCAGGAACTGGTGCTCAAGCCGTCACAAGAGACCTTGCTGTTTATGCAAGTGGCGATAAGAAGGCTATTAAACAAATGGATTCTGTGTTTGAAGGTTTTGCCCGAGCAAGATATAACGTTGGTGAGTTTGGCCAAGGAATGAAAATGAAATTAGTTGCTAATCATTTAGTAGCAATTCATAACGTTGCAGCGGCTGAGGCAATTCTCCTGGGTGCCGAGATGGGCCTAGATGCTAACCAAGTCGTTGAAGTGATTGGCGACGGTGCTGGAAGTTCAAGAATGTTTCAAGTCCGTGGACCATCCATGGCAAACCGCACTTGGAATGTAGCTACGATGAAGATTGAAGTATGGGCGAAAGATATGCATTTAATTGGAGAGGCAATTAAATCTTATAACGTTCCCGCACCACTCTTTAGTTCATGTATGCCCATCTATCATGCAGCGGCAGCACTTGGACATCAAAAGGATGACACGGCAGTTGTCTATAAAGTATTGGAAAACTGGTCAACAAGTGCTAAAAAATCACCTGTTAAAGCCGCAAAAAAATCTTCTAAATCTTAATTAATGGCTTAAACGGCGGTAGAAATGTTGGATGTGTGAGTTACTTCGCACATCCATAGGTTTTATGGGTTTAGCTAAATTAATACCTTCTAAGGTCGTACATCGGCTTAAAGCCACATACACTTGACCAGGCGCAAAAGCACCTCCCGCTAAATCTACGGTGACTCTTTCCAGGGTCTTTCCTTGACTCTTATGAATTGTTACAGCCCAAGCTAACATCAGGGGAAATTGCTGAAAACTACCATTGACGACGGGTTTTATTTGATCTAACTTATCGTCGTACTCGTAATGGTAAGACTCCCAAGTAAAGACGGGAACTTCCACAAAGTTTGAATATCTGGATGATTTTCCAATCGGCGGATCTAATTCAACAGTAACGCTATCAGTTGAAAATTGCACTACTTTACCAAGTGAGCCGTTCATCCACTTCCTGGGGATATTTTTATCATTTGCGGTAAACATGACCCTTGCATCTAACTTTAGGGTAAGGTCCATCGGTGATGGCAAGTTTCTCTCGTCCACCACAAACTTTCCTTCCATCCGTCCTCGATAAATTTTCGTAGTTGTATTTAAAGCACCCATCGCTTGTTGATTAATGTTATCGGCACGTTGATTTGTCGTGGTTAAAACAATAGCCTGATCATTCGAAGGATTATTGGGTTGATAGCAACTATCGTTAATAATCCTTAACGCTTGCTCAACCCCTTGGTTAATACGCACTTGATTTAATAAGCTAGTAAAGGATTCATCTTTTTGGCGAAATATTTTTTTTAACTCGATAAAAGTTAACTCTCGATTACGCAGTGCCATTGCATGAAAAAAATAAGGCTCTTCATAATCCCTACTTCTTAAGACTTCTAGTTCCTCGGCTCTGACGACAGGTGGAAGTTGAAATAAATCACCAACAAAAATAATTTGTACCCCACCAAATGCCTTGCCCTCCCGCGGTCCATTGACTCGCAAGAACATATCGATAGCATCGACCATATCAGCTCGAACCATCGACACCTCATCAATAACTAAAATACCTAGTTTGTTATATAGGCGTCGATCTTTGAGTTTTTTAATATCTTCTTCAGGAAAAATTAAACGAGGTGGAAATTTGAAGAAGGAATGAATGGTCATCCCTCTTACTTGAAGCGCAGCAACACCAGTTGGTGCGACTACTGCCAATTCCTCTGTGGAGTTTGTTCTTAAATAATTAACTAAGGTGGATTTACCCGTTCCGGCTCTACCACTTATAAAAATGTAAGGGTCTTTTCTTTCAATGGCGGCAAGTACCGCCTCATATTCGGGAGTTATTTCAATCAAAGCAAAATTTCTATCGTTTGAATTGGATGACTAATTCGTATCAGCTAGAAATTCATCCACAATTTCTTGGAATGCATTTTCAAACACTTCGATGGGTTGTGCACCTTGTAGCAAGTATTTTCCATTCATAATAATTGAAGGAACAGACTGGATTCCCAAATGTCGATAATGCTCTTCCATTTCCCGAACTTCTTCACCATATTGACCAGAATTAATAATTTCCAAAGCTTGCAAAGGATCTAAATCAGCACGCTCAACTGCAGCACAAAGTTTGTAAGGATCCTCTAAATCTTCATTACGGCAAAAACAGGTTTCTAGCAACTCTCTTTTTAATCGATATTGAGCGATGTATCCATGCTCCTCTAATGCCCAGTGCAACAATCGGTGACAGGTAAAAGTGTTGTAAATCATTGGTCGAATTTCATCATTAAAATCAAATCCAGCTAACCTAGCGTGTTCCCGAATTTTTATTTGATTAATTTTTATATCATGCGCCGATGAACCATATTTTTCTGACAAATGCTCAATCGTATTCATGCCACCCTTTGGAACATTGGGATTCAATTCAAAGGGCCTAAAGAATATCTCAACTTCCGCCTGATCGGCAACATTAAGGGCTGCTTGTTCGAGATGTCCGAGGCCAACTGCACACCATGGGCAAGCAACATCTGAAACAAAATCTACGTGAATTTTTACTCTCATGAATATAATTTCTAATGAATTAACGACTAAAAAAATGACTTGAACCAATACTACAACAACCTTGATAAGTTCCCGACATATTATTATTCCAAGAACTGCTCTAAATTTTAGGCAACATAACGATTTTGCCACAACACCAAAATATTTGATTTTTTTAAGCAAACAACCTTGAAGAAGGTATCACTATCTTCATAACATTGAAAAGATACTAAAATATACAAAATTTACTAAATTAATATCTCAAAAAAATAGACTTTAAATCACTCTATGATTAATCATACAGACTTTAAAACAAGTTGCTCTTTATATACTGCTCCGCCAACTCATCTAAAACTTGTAAGCAATATGATTAAAAAAATATGAATATCACCCTCATATCATCTATTTTTTTGTTTTATGGCATTTTGTCTTTAGCTTATTCTGGAGTGTTATTTCAATTTATTGATAAAAACAAAGATTCTTCTGTTAAATTTTGGGCTTTTGGCGCTTTTTTGATGGGTATTGCAACTATTTTTACAATATTTAGAACTCAATCAAATCTATCAATACCTTACATCGTTTCAAATGGACTCGCATTTAATGCCTACATCTTCTTCGTTTTGGGGATTAAACAGATTGGTGGTGTTGAGCATAATTTCAAAACTAAAGTCCTCCATTCAATTGTAATTTTTTTGGTTTATTGCAGTGCTTTAAGTCTTATTGGTATTTATCTTGGTAAAACTTATCAAACAATATTCGTGCCTGGTCTCGTATACCTAATTTTTGTTTATTTAACTTTCACCTGTTCAAGGGTTAACCGCATATACCCCAACTATCACATTCGAATTCTTGCTATCACTGCTATGTTGAGTTCTGTCTGTTGGGCCTTTAGAATCCTATTCGCTCCTTTTGGAATTTCGGTAAGTGCCTTTGATACCAATACCATTAATTCCATTATTTTTATTTGTATTTTTATTTTAGGCATATTTTGGTACTTTACTTACATTGCTTTTCTCTATTCGCAAGCTAGTAAGGCTGAGCAAACAGCACTGAGTCGCTTCGAGGGAATGGCGTCAACCTTACCTTGTGCGCTTTATGAATTTTTCCTTTTTCCTGACTATACGAGTCAATTTACTTACATCAGCCCTGGTATCAAGGACATAATTGGACATAGCGCTGAGTCAATTATGGCTGACTCTTCGCTCATCATTGAACAAATTCATCCAGACGATCAAGAGCACTTTTGGAAGACAAATTTAGAGTCCTACTATAGCGGTAAGACTTTTCTAATTGAAACCAGATTAATCGTATCAGATGGTTCGATTAAATGGATTCAGGTTTCTTCTTCACCGAGGGGAGAAGATTTTAAAAATGTTCCTTGGAGTGGATATATTATTGATATAACCAAACGTAAAGAGTTTGAGCTAAAAGCTAAAACGGTTGATATCCTAACCACGAAAAATATCGAGATATCTAATCTCCTTAAAGAAAAAGAACAACTTGCTATTAATTTATTAAAGGCCAATAAAACTGCTGTAACGGGGGCCTTAGCGGCATCTATAGCACATGAATTAAATCAACCCATTGGTGCTTCAAATTTAAATATTCAGTTTTTACAAAAGAAACTTGATCAAAACGAATTGAACACAGAGCTTGGAAATAAGGTTCTTGCCTTACTGGCTCATGATAATGTGCGAGCTGGCAATATTATTAAATCACTTCGTTCTATTTTTTTGGAAGATAAGTCACTAAGAGGAGTCTTTAAATTTGAAAACATTCTGCAGTCAGTTCTTGCAATCATAAATCCAGAAGCAAAAAAGTTTGGGATTAACATAATCGTTGATATTGAACCCAAGTTGCAAGTCTTTATCAATGAAGTTGACTTGAGTCAAATTTTGTTAAATCTTTTTACAAATGCTATTAGAGAATTATCTAATGCCGAAGTTAGCCAAAAAGTAATACTTATCAAAGGTATTCAAACCTCTGAAATAGTTACTATCTCAATTTCAGATAGTGGAAGAGGTATTGATTTAGAACGACAGAACAATCTGTTTGAATTATTAAGTAATGAAAAAAATATTGGAATGGGAATTGGTCTTTGGTTATGTAAGTACATTGTTACCAAAAATGATGGCCAGATCATCTATGAGATAAGCGAGATGGGCGGAGCAAAATTCACCATTACGCTTAATAGTAGAAAAAATTTATGATAAAAAACGAGTGAAGAAAAAAATTTTAAATTATTATACTATTCATTTGAAGGGCGCGCTCTAAATTGAAGTGCAACATTTTTAGGAAGAAAATGTTTCATGGAAAAATATAAACAATTAAGCATGGAAGAACGTAGTTTAATTCAAACGCAGTTAACTTGGGGATTTAAACCCAGCTGGATTGCTGTCAGTCTTGGTAGATCAGTTTCAACGATAACTCGAGAGTTAAAAAGAAATAATTGGGTAAAATCGACTGGAATCGCCGTTCGTGGAAGACCTCCTATCGCTGGTAAATATCGTGCTGTTTTAGCCCAAGAACGAGCACAGAGTTTATCTTCAGTTCCTCGAGTGGCTCGTCGATTACAAGTTGGGAGCGAACTTTGGAAGGTGGTCATGAATTATTTAAAACAGGGCTACTCACCAGAACAAATTGCTGGCACACTAAAGTCTGTGAACGCAGACTATCCCAGCCTACAGGTATCGCATGAGACGATCTATAGCGCCATTTACTTAATGCCGCGTGGTGAGTTGCGTACTGAAGTGATTGGTTGGTTAAGATTTGGTCATGCTAAACGTAAACCTAGAGCACGTGGTGAAGATCGTCGTGGACAAATACCTGATATGGTCAGCATCCATGACCGTCCACCCGAGGTGGAAGAGCGACTTGTACCAGGACACTGGGAAGGTGATTTAATCAAAGGTAAAGGGAACCGAACAGCTATCGGTACGATTGTAGAGAGAACGACATTATTTACAGTATTAGCTAAATTAGAAAAAGCTACTGCAGAGTCTGCAGTGACGGGGTTTAGTCACGTACTGAATCGCATTGAAGGACAGAAGCGTTTATCAATGACCTATGACCAAGGAAAAGAAATGTCTCGTCATGCCCAGCTCACAGAAAATACTGGAGTCAAGGTTTACTTTGCTGATCCTCATAGCCCATGGCAAAGAGGAATCAATGAAAACACCAACGGCTTACTCAGGCAATACTTGCCAAAAGGCGAAGATTTGAGTATCTTTAGCCAAGAGGACTTAGATCGAATTGCATGGCAACTCAACACGAGACCTCGGAAATCATTAGGGTTCAAATGTCCTGCCCAGTTGTTCACCCCCGAGGCATTTGATTTTAGGCAGCATCATGCAGCAATTTTTGCACTTCAACCTTGAAACCGCCAAGTATTTGTTAACGTTTTATGAATTTTAATTAAAAATGAATAATTTGGGACATATTTATCTTGTTGATGATGATGAAGCAATAAGAGACTCCTTAAACTTGATACTAACTGATATGGGTTATGAGGTTTTCAGTTTTGCAACAGCAAGATTATTTCTTAAAGCACTTCCAATGAAGTCGCCAGCCGTCATTTTGTTAGATATGCAAATGCCAGAGATGTCTGGGGATGAGTTACAAGAGATACTTTCCAAGGAAGTTATTATGACCCCAATTATCTTTATAAGCGGTCAAAGTCATCAAAAGCAAATTATTGATGCCTTTAGAAATGGGGCAAGTGACTTTATGTTAAAGCCTTTTAGTGATCAAGAAATTTTTACTCCTATTGAGTTAGCGATGAAAGCAGATCGTCAATTTCAGGATTCACTGAATGAAAAAAATAGAATTCAAAATTTATACGCTTCATTAACTCCAAAGGAAAAGGAAGTTTGTGATTTATTGGTAAAAAGTCCCATGAGTAAAGATATTGCTGAGGCTCTCAACATTTCAAACGCTACGGTGAAGATACATAAATCGAGAGTGATGCAAAAAATGGGGGTTAATTCCTTACAACAATTAACTGCTATTTATCTTGAGGCGAAACTCGAATCCTCTGCTTCAATCGATTCAAGTTTTCAAACTCCCCCAGACGAATAGCGCGAAAATCGCGAGAAGGCTGTTCTTTAAATAATTTTAGAAGTAAATATAACTAATTCTGTACTTTGAAGGTACCTTAACGGTTTATAAAGACTCAAAATTCAAGTTGAATGACTATCGTAAGTGTCAAACCTAGAGAAGCTTAAGATTACCTGCATTATTGTCAGCAGGTTTTAAAATAATAAAATATTTAGGTAAATGACCACAAAAAAGATTAGTATTTAAAATTCCAATCAAGTTTTGAAGAATCTTTAATGGGCCTAGTAGCTAAAATTAAAGAGTCCAAAACTCATTCCATAAAGAACCATGACTAATCCTGCGCAGAAAGTTCACTTTAACCTAGGTAAAAATGATTCATTTCAATGGCCATTTAAAGACAGCAGTCAAGTACCTTTTGAGGTGTATACAAATCCAGATATTTATAAAGAAGAATTACAACGCTTTTTTTACAAAAGTCATTGGTGTTATGTTGGCCTAGAAGCAGAAATTCCGGAACCAGGAGACTTCAAAAGAACTGTTATTGGTGAACGCTCTATTATTGTAGTTAGAGGACAAAATTTAGAGATTTATGTTGTCGAAAATGTCTGCGCCCATCGTGGCATGCAGTTTTGCCGAGAAAGTCATGGCAATAAAAAAGAATTTGTTTGTCCTTATCATCAATGGAACTATAGTTTAAAAGGTGATTTACAGGGTGTACCCTTTCGTAGAGGAGTAAAAAAAGATGGGCAAGTTCAAGGTGGAATGCCCAAAGAATTTAATCCAAGTGAACACCATTTAACTCAATTAAAAGTTGCTACTCGGGGTGGGGTTGTCTTTGCTAGTTTTGATCACGAAATTGAATCTCTTGAAGAGTTTTTAGGTGAAGACATGCTTACCTATTTCGATCGTCTTTTTAATGGGCGGGAATTAACCATTCTTGGGTATAACCGTCAAAAAATTCCAGGCAACTGGAAATTGATGCAAGAAAATATTAAGGACCCATACCATCCAGGTTTATTACATACTTGGTTTGTAACATACGGTTTATGGCGCGCCGATAATGAATCTAAACTATTAATGGACAAACATTATCGTCATGCTGCAATGATTTCACGCAGAGGTAATGCCGGTGTTAAATCACAAGAGGTAACAGCTGGTGTAACAACCTTTAAAGATACCATGCAAATCCAAGATAAACGTTTAATCGATATTGTGGAGGAGCCATGGTGGAATGGTCCAACAGCAGTCATGCTGACGCTATTTCCCTCAGTAATTATTCAACAGCAAGTTAATAGTGTTTCAACCCGACACATACAACCAAATGGGAATGGTACTTTTGATTTTGTTTGGACGCATTTCGGTTTTAAAGACGACAGCGAAGAGATGACTCAAAGGCGACTTATACAAGCTAATCTCTTTGGTCCTGCGGGATTTGTATCGGCTGATGATGGTGAAGTCATTGAACTCTCTCAAAAAGGGTTTGAACAAAAACCGAGCCACCGAGCATTAGTTCATTTGGGCGGATACAGCAGTGAAAATACGGATCACATGGTTACTGAAACGCTGATTCGTGGCATGTATCAATATTGGCGTAAAGTGATGGAGAAATAAATGGATCAAGATAATTTACTTTTAAAAATTATTCATTTGAATGCTCGATACGCGAGTGTGGTTGACCATGCAAATTGGCAAGCGTGGATAGATTTATTTATTGAAGACTGTTCTTATAAAATTCAACCCAGAGAAAACTTTGATCGTCAAATGCCATTATGTACTTTGGCCTTGTTATCAAAAGGGATGTTAAGAGATCGTGTTTACGGTATCACGAATACGCTCTATCATGACCCCTACTATCAAAGACACATTATTGGTTTACCCTTGATTTTAGAGGCGACTGAAGAGCATATTCTATGTGAGACAAACTATGCTGTTTTTAGAACCAAATTCAGTGAAACAACCGAGGTGATGAATGTTGGCAGATACCTAGATGAGCTTGTTTTTGAAAAAAATCAATTAAAAATCAAATCTAGAAACTGTGTATTTGATTCAGAAATGATTTCTAATTCGATTATCTATCCCATTTAAACAACAATTAAATTCCTAAGTATTTGGATAAATCGGGATGTTCAAAAACTTCGTTAGAGTTCCCTTGTAATACCACTTGCCCCTTTTGTAATACTAATGCTCGATCAGAATGATGCAGTACTTTTCGCCAATCACGGTCAACTATTAAAGTCGCAATGCCACTATTTCGTATGTCTTTAATCACGCGCCAAATCTCAGCAACAATTAAAGGAGCTAGGCCCTCGGTTGCTTCATCTAGAATTAATAATTCAGGGTGGGTCATGAGAGCCCGGCTAATGGATAACATCTGTTGCTCACCGCCAGACAACTGATCACCTAAATTAGTTAATCGTTCGGCAAGACGGGGAAAGGTGCTTAAAACACGGTCTAAGGTCCAATCCATTTCCCCATGACGACCGGGACGAGCTGCCATTAATAAATTTTCTTTGACAGTTAAATTACCGAAAACTCCCCGCCCCTCAGGTACATAGGCAACGCCAAGTCTGGCGACTTGATAGGGTTGCATCTGCATGGCGTCAATACCTCGAATTGCAATGTACCCTTCCCGTTGTTGAACGTGGCCAAGTAATGTTCTTATGAGAGTACTTTTCCCCATACCATTCTTACCAAGAAGTCCAATCGTCTCCTTACTTTGAATATGTAAATCAATGCCATGTAACACATGACTAGAGCCATACCAAGCATGAATATCACGCGCATCTAATAAGTGATTCAAGCTTCCTCCCCTAGATAAGCAACTTTTACATCCTTATTTTCTTTTACTTCGGCAGCTGTGCCATGAGCAATGACAGAACCATTGACCATTACCGTAATGACATCTGCCACTTTAAACACGGCATCCATATCATGCTCAACTAATAGAATTGCATGGTCTTTTCTAATCTCCATGAGGAAACTCAACATTCTATCGGTTTCATCAGCACCCATTCCAGCTAAAGGCTCATCTAGTAACAAAACTTGAGGATTGGTCGCCAAACACATAGCAACCTCTAATTGGCGCTTCTGACCATGTGAAATTTCACCTGATGGTCGATGCATAATATGCTCTAGACCTGTTTTTTGAATCACGAACATTGCTTGGTCACTACTGAACTTACAAGATTGCCCATCTTGCCAAAATTTCCATGGTTGCTGAAAATTCGCTTGAGCGGATAGACGACAATTTTCAAAAACAGTTAACTCATTAAAAATAGTATTTCGTTGGTAACTTTTACCTAGACCTAAACGAGCACGTTGATGTTGTAAACGTTTAGTAACATCCTGTCCAAGCAACTCTACACTCCCATCCGACAATTCAATTTCGCCTGAAAGCAAATTAATTAAGGTAGATTTTCCAGCACCATTCGTACCGATTACAGCATGAATTTGTCCCTTTTTAAGTTCAATATTCACACTATTAACAGCTACTAAACCACCCCACTTTCGGGTAAGATTTTTGCCTCTAAGAACAATCTCCTGGTGATGATTTGAAGTCATTTATGCCTATCTCCGGATGAGCTAACTAGCCCATTATCTTTAGGTGTTTCGCCAGACTTGCCCAGAAGTTTATGTTGCCAAAGATTTGGTAAACCAATTAAACCTTTCGGTAATAAAGCGACACATAAAATAATTGCTACGCCAAGTCCTAAATGCCAGTGTTTAGTGAATACTCCAAAGATCGCCTCTGATCTAAAAAACTCTTCTAATAAGTTATAGGCAAAAGCTCCAATCAGCGCACCTCTCAAATGTCCTAAACCGCCAAGAATAATCATGATGAGAACAGTACCTGATTGATGCCAGCTTAATAATTCTGGGTTCACATATCCATCTTTTACTGCAAATAAGAAACCTGCTAAGCCAGCAATTGCACCTGAAATCACAAAAGCAGCAAGTTTATAAAAATAGGTGTTGTACCCAGTAGCTTTCATTCTTTGTTCGTTGAGTTTAATTCCAAGAAGTGCCCTACCAAAACGTGACCTAGTTATTAAACCTAACAGTCCTAAAATACTAAATAAGATAAAAACAGTAAATACATAAAAATTTAGAGAGCTATTAAGAGAGATATTTCCGGGAAGATTTGGCTTAACGTACAAATAAATACCATCCGTACCACCACCTACCGGAGTGTCATGAATTACATAATAGGCCATTTGAGCAAAGGCCAAAGTCACCATTATGAAATAAACCCCCTTAGTTCTAAGGGACAAGGCACCAACAAAAAGTGCATACAGAGCAGCAATGCCAACGCTAATTGGCAACAAAAGAGCCACTAATGGCTGAGCAACATCCGTAGAAAAAATAACGGCGGTATATGCGCCAATGCCAAAAAAGGCAGCCTGCCCAAAACAAACCAAGCCGGTTTTTCCTACTAGCAACTCAAGACTCAAAGCAAAAATACAGAAAATAATTGTCTTCGTCATCCAATCAATCCCATAATCACTTCCAAAAAAAGGGATTGCTGACAAAGTCAGAAACAAAAAAATTAAGAAAATAAGTGGAAATTTTTTCATGAGCCAGCCTTAAAGAGCCCACTAGGTTTCCAAAGTAAAATGACTGCCATCAATATGTACACAAGAACACCTGCAATTTGAGGAAGAAAAACCTTCCCGAAAGTATCCACAAACCCAATTAATAGCGCTGCTACAAACGCTCCTTTAATGGAACCAATGCCACCAATTACAACGACCACAAAACAAATAATTAAGATCCCTTGGCCCATCCCAGGATAGACAGAAGAAACTGGAGCGGCAACCATTCCTGCAAATGCTGCGATAGCAACACCTGAAGCAAACACCACGCGATATAAGAATTGAATATTGATGCCCAAGGACTGCGTCATTTCTCTATTCACGCTACCAGCTCGAATCATCATGCCTAGCTTTGTTCGAGTTAAAACAAAATACATGCCAATAGCCAGAAGCAAACACATGCCGGAAATAAATAGTCGGTAATTAGGATAGGTCATTACATGACTGAGTTGAATACTCCCTGACAACCAATCTGGCATGGCAACACCATGCACATCATCACCTACTAAAATACTACGGACTTCTTCAAAAACCAAAATCAAACCATAGGTCATTAATACTTGTTGGAGATGGTCTCGTTGATATAGGTAGCTGTAAAAAGCCCACTCTAAAAAGTATCCTAATAAGATGGATACAACCAAACCAAACAACATCGTTGTAATGAAACCACCACCAAACATAGAAACAACGATGGGTGTGAGTCCATAAGCCAAATAGGCCCCAATCATGTAGAAACTACCGTGCGCCAGATTAATGACGCCCATAATGCCAAAAATAAGGGTTAAGCCTGCCGCTACTAAAAACAACAGTAACCCATACTGAACAGCATTTAAGGTTTGAATCAAGAAGGTAAAGAAGTCCATAATTACCTATAAATTACATGTTGCAGCCGCGACCAGGATCAGCTAAAGCTTTTGAAGCAATACCAATTGGTTTATTTTCTTTACCTTGAACTTCACGTAAATAAAAATCTTGAATTGGATTATGTGCTTTAGATAATTTAAATGGGCCGCGTGGACTATCGATCGTTGCAGCTGTAACTGCTTTAGCAAAATCATCTTTTTTCGCAACATCTCCACCAGTAGCATTTAAACCAATTGCTAACATTTGCGCCGCATCATAACCTTGCACAGCATATACATCAGGCTGTAATTTAAACTCTTTGGCATAGGCTAGGCGAAATGCGTTATCACGTTTTGTATTTAAACCGTCAGCGTAGTGAAGAGAAGTTAACATTCCTTTAGCAGAGTCGCCCTGCGCATCCAAAGTGCCATCCGTTAAAAATCCAGCGCCATAAAGTGGAATTGTTTTATTCAGTCCTGCAGCTGCATAATCTTTCACAAACTTAACAGCGCCAGCACCAGCAAAGAATGAATACACAACATCTGGTTTTGCAGCAGCGATTTCAGTTAGTAGCGCTTGGAACTCAACGTTTGGAAATGGTACGCTTAAATCCTTTGTGACTTTACCGCCCGCCTTTTCAAAAGATTCTTTAAATCCTTTTACAGACTCATCTCCAGCAGCATATTTCCAAGTAATGGTCATCGCAGTTTTTAAGCCTTTTTTGCCGGCTACTTCACCCATTGCGTAGCCAGGTTGACTATTGGAGAAAGAACTTCTGAAGATGTTTTTTGCGCACATCGGCCCTGTAATAATATCTGCGCCGGCATTTGGGATAATTAATAATGTGCCAGATTCTTTAGCGACTTTAGCCATTGCCATTGCAACACCCGAGTGAACAGTACCAATGATTACATCCACGTTATCTCGTTTGATTAATTTATTAATATTGTCCGTTGCTTTTGAAGGCTCTGACTCGTCATCCACACGAACATAAGTAATTTCACGACCACCAATTTTTCCACCTTGTTCTTTAACAAATAACTGGAAGCCATTATCAATAGCATTTCCTAACGAAGCAAAGGTACCACTGTAAGGCAACATCATGCCCACTTTAAGCTTGGGTGCATTTTGCGCCTGGGCTGTTCCCAAACTTAAGGCTAGAATAACATTCGCAGCCAATAAACTAACTTTTATTAATTTCATTTCTAATCTCCGGATGATTATAAAAATACGACTTAAAGTAACGCTTGATGTGACACTAAAAAATCTTTTATTGCTTGATGAACAATTATAGGTTGTTCTCTATGAGGAGAATGACCACAACTGGGTATTTTCACTAAACTTGCATGAGAAACTGCTCCTTTAATTCCATCAATTTGAGCCATCGTGCCATATGGATCCTCGAATCCTTGAATAGCCAATATTGGGCATTGAATCGATGAAATTTCATGGACAATATTCCAAATTTTAAAATCAGGATTTAACCAAATATTATTCCAACCCCAAAAGACTGAGTCTACATCTCGGTGATATTTAGTTAACTTTCCTTTTAAATCGCCATGCAAATATTGTTCTTTTGCTACTTCAATACTGGAAATAGTTAGATTTTCAACGAAAATGTGCGGTGCCATAAGAATAATCCCCTTTACTAATTGGGGATGATTAGCTGCCGCCAACAAAGCAATTGAACCACCATCACTGTGTCCAAGAATCCAAACAGGTTCTTGAATCTGAAGGCTTTCTAAAAATTTAGGTAATACTTCCATCGCTTGTTGATGCATAAAATCATTTTGCCAACTTTCATCAACACCCCTAGGAGTAGACCAACCATAGGCTGGCCTGGAATAAACAAGCCCTCTTACCCCTAGTTCTCTACATATATTCAAGGGGAAATCCCTCCATAACAAGATTGAACCTAAACCCTCATGCAAAAAAACAAGAATGGGTGAGTCAGATTGCTCATCATTCAACCATTGGTATTCAATTTCAACAATTTGGTTTTTCCAAAGAATAGGAGTTGTTAGCATAAAAAATTTAATTTATTAATCTCAATTGTTACTAGATTCTTGCTCTCTTAACTTAAAACGCTGAATTTTTCCCGTAGCAGTTTTGGGAAGCTCTGTAACAAAATCTATAATTCTTGGATATTTATAGGGTGCTAATCGCTCCTTGACGAAAGCTTGAAGTTCATCTTTAGAAACTTCCAAACCTTTTTTTAATACGACAAATGCTTTCGTTTTCACAAGACCTGCTTCATCCAATACTCCAATGACAGCACTTTCTAAAACAGCAGGATGTTGCACCAATGTACCCTCTACTTCAAAGGGAGACACATAGATTCCGCTAATTTTTAACATGTCATCATTGCGACCCGAATAGGTGTAATAGCCATCCTTATCGCGAATGTATTTATCACCACTTTTAGTCCATGCCCCCTGAAAAGTTTCACGGGATTTTTCGCGATTATTCCAATACATGGTCGCTGCACTTGGTCCCTTAACATACAGATCCCCAATTTCACCGTCGCCAACAACAAGCCCATCCTCCCCTCTAATTTCTAACTCATAACCCTCAACCGGTTTACCAGATGTTCCGTACTTAACGTCACCAGGACGATTCGATAAAAAAATGTGTAGCATTTCTGTGGAACCAAGACCATCAATAATTTCACAATCAAAATGCTTGGTCCAACGCTCACCAATTTCCCGAGGTAGTGCTTCTCCTGCTGAAGAACACATTCTTAATGCAACTTGATTTTTTGGTGGTAAGTCTTGGCTTGCCAACATTCCACTATAGCCGGTTGGCGCCCCAAAAAAGATTGTCGGCTTTAATTCCACAAATTTTTTAAACACAGCGTCTGGGGTTGCGCGTCCGGCCATTAGAATCGTCGTCGCACCAACACTTAAAGGAAAACTTAAACCATTACCTAGTCCGTACGCAAAAAATAACTTCGCAGCTGAGAAACAAATATCATCTTCTTGGATCTCCAAAATTGGCCCCGAATATAATTGCGCTGTCCAATACGGATTAGCATGGGTGTGCACAGCCCCTTTTGGTTTGCCAGTTGAACCGGAGGAATATAACCAAAAACCAGGATCATCAGGCGCCGTATTAGCAAACTCAATTGGGTTTGCACTTTCAATAAACTTCGAGAAATCATGAACTAAAATTTCAGGATGGCTCTCCTGAAAAGTACTTAATGTTTGTGGATTACCACTTGGCACAATGATTGATTTAATATCAGAAAAAGGACTTTTACGAGCAGAATCTTTTTTAATTATTTCTATTGCCTTACTTAAAGTACCAATTAAATTATCTGAAACCAAAACAGTTTGCGAACGACTATTTTCTAACATATAAGCATAGTCCTCTGCAGTCAATAAGGTATTGACTGCAACCGGAACAATACCAGCGGACATGGCACCAAGAAAACTAATCGGCCATTCGTTACAGTCTTGCATCAAAAGCAATATACGTTCTTCACGTCTAACACCACTAGCTATCAAAGCACTCCCTAGCCTAGCCATTCGGTCGAATAATTCTGCGTAAGTCAATTGACTATGGTCGTCGATATAAGCTACTTTACTTAAACGATTTTGATTCGTTGTTCGAATAAACTCTGCAAAGTTAAATTGCTTACCTAAGAAATCTTGATGACGAGTTAGTGACATAAATACTCCTGACATACTTACAGTTGATTCAATAAATTAGGGTGTGCTTGAACACCAACTTTGCGATGATAAAAATAAAGGGCGCGCATCCCACCTAACTCTTCACCACCACCTGAGCGGCCTGGACCCCCATGAATCGTTTGAGGCATCACATTACCATGGCCAGTTTGGGAAGTTGTTTCTGAGCTAATGATATGAACACGGCCATGATGGGCCGCAATGGACAAAGTAGCATCTATCAAACTTGGCTGATGATCACCATACAATGACACTACTAAGGAACCCTGACCTTTTGCAATCAATGCCTTCGCCTGAGTCACGTCTTTGTATGCGACTATGCTTGCAACTGGCCCGAACACCTCAAGCTCATGAACACTCATCACCTGCTCAGCTTGTTTAGCCGTTCTTATGCCAAACAATACTGGTGCTACACAAGCAGAATCTTGATTGGCGTCAACAAAATTAACCAAATTACCATCAAAAATAATGTCCAAATGTTTTGATAACTCTTCAATTCCATTTAAAACGGTGCTTTTTTGTTCCCGACTAACCAAGGAGCCCATTCGAACAGCTTCATTTCTTGGATTACCCACTAGCGTTTTTGAAAGCCTTGCTTTTAATGCTTCCGCAACCTCGTTAAACATCAGTTCCGGAACAAAAATTCTGCGAATCGCAGTACATTTTTGGCCTGATTTGACAGTCATTTCACGGCAGACTTCTTTGATAAACAGATCAAACACTGGGTCTGTGGTTTTAACATCGTCCATCAACCAAGCCGAGTTCAAACTATCGGCCTCAATGTTGACTCTTACGGATGATTCAGTAATTGCTGGATGAGAGCGAATCAACTTTGCAGTTTGGGCTGAACCGGTAAAAGAAAGAACATCAAAAGGCTTGAGTGCATCTAGAAGACCTGCAGAACTTCCACAAATCAAAGAGATGGCACCTGGTGGGAAAATACCTGTTTGAATAATGTCTTGCACCATTTCATGGGTGAGCCATGCAGTGGAGGATGCTGGCTTCAAAATAATTGGAACACCCGATAAGATTGCTGGTCCCATTTTCTCCAAAAATCCCCATGCCGGAAAATTAAAGGCATTAATTAGAAGTGCAATACCAGGAAGTGGAGCATATAAATGTTGGGCAGCAAAAGTTTGATCCTTAGCTAAGCTAACAAGTTCACTATCTAACAGGTAATTCTTCTCTCCTAGCGATTCCCCGAGCTTGGCATAAAATCCAAGAGTAAAAATTCCCCCTTCGATATCTACAGCAGAATCATTTTTTACAGTGCCACTATTCCTAAGGGATATTTCGTAATATTTATCTTTGTTTTCGTTTAAGACTTTTACTACAGCCTTTAAAAGAAGTGCACGACTCTGATAATTGAGTTTTCTCAGTTCAGCACAACCCGTTGTTCTAGCATAGTCAAATACCGCGCTTAAATCGAGTCCGGTGGAATCTACCCTCACGAGTGACTCTCCTGTAATAGGGTCTTGCAAAGTGTATCCCTCAGAAGTTCCTAATACCCACTGATCAGAAACGTAGTTCGCTAGTAATTTAATCATCGAATATTTTTTTCCGTAAATTGAATTTGCCCCTCAGGCAATAAATAAAGGACTAAGGCCCGACCATTACTAACTGTTGGTGCGTGAGCACTTCCCGCAGGTGTCACCATCCACCCTGCAGCATGACCATCAAATAGTGCACCTTCATCGATGGGCATAATTAAATCAATCTCACCTAATGGATGAACATGGTACGGGCCAGCAATATTTTCCATATCCACCACATCAACAGAAAATCCATTCAAATCATCCGCTGGTTTAAAAACGCGCCCATATCGAATGCCACCGCCCTCCCGGTTACACAACCAACCTTGGTCGATACCTGAAAGACATAAGCTTTTTATCTGTTGATACCAAATTGAATCAACTCCGTAGTCTTGATTGAGCCACTGTTCAAGATCTGCATCTAAATTCCTCAGTCCAATTTGTTCAGTGAGAGCTGATAATTTCAGTCTTAATCCACCCTGATTTATTTCTAACTGATCACGTATGTTCTTTTCACCCAACTTGTAAATTCCTTTAATATGAATTATTGTGCATAATGAACTTTAATTTGTAAAATTCACGAAGTCAAGCACTATAATTCATGTTTCAGGGTAAATACTGATAAAATAAGTTATGACTGATTTATTAACACAAGACAACATCGCATTAAAAGCTCTCGGAGATAGGGTTGCATCCATCCGTGCAAGACGGGGTATGACACGTAAATCTTTGGCCCAATTGTCAGGTGTCTCTGAAAGACACCTAGCTAATCTCGAATACGGCAAAGGCAATGCGTCCTTTCTAGTTCTTGTACAAATTGCCGAGGCGATGCAATGCACTATGGCTGAACTGATTGGGGATCCAACGACCTCTACCTCTGAATGGTTATTACTCAGAGAATTACTGTTAACTCAAAGTGAAACAACGCTTAAAAAAATACGTCTATTAATTCAAGGACAAATAAGCGACATTGATACAACCACTAAGGGCTTCAATTCAAGTGTTGCACTCATCGGTTTGCGTGGCGCTGGAAAGACTACTCTAGGCCGTATGCTAGCTGAGGATCTAGGCTTTCAATTTGTAGAGTTAAGTCGCGAAATTGAGAAGTTTGCTGGCTGTAGCATTGCAGAAATTCAGGGATTGTACGGTGTCAACGCTTATCGAAAATATGAACGCAGAGCTCTTGAAGAAACAATACAAATTTATCCTGAGGCTGTGATAGCAACCCCTGGCGGTATCGTTTCTGACCCAGCAAGCTTTAATCTACTATTGAATCATTGCACTACAGTATGGTTACAAGCTAACCCGGAAGATCATATGGAGCGGGTCCGTAAACAAGGTGATTTACGCCCTATGGCAGACAATAAAGAAGCTATGGAAGATCTTAAAAAAATTCTTATAGGGCGAGCTTCTTTCTATTCACAAGCACAATTCAACCTCAATACCAGCGCGCAGTCCCTTGAAGAAAGTTTCCTTTTATTAAAAAATATTGTCCGAAAAGCACTTCATATCTCAGATTAAAAAAATATGCACAAAAGTGCTTGACAATTAAATATGATGCATTATTATTCATGTCATGACTTATTTAAATTGTTTTTTTAAAAAAGGGGACTTTTCGTGAATATTACAGAACAGGTTGATTACCAAATTAATCCATCCCAATACCAACATTGGAAATTATCAGTTGATGGCTCTTTTGCCACGATTACCGCTGATTTCAATGAGAATGGTGGGCTTCGTCCAGGATATAAATTAAAACTGAATAGTTACGATCTTGGAGTAGATATAGAACTCAATGACGTGGTGAATAGAATTCGCTTTGAACATCCTCAAGTTAAAACCGTCATTATGACCAGTGGCAAAGATAAAGTGTTTTGCTCTGGTGCAAA
This sequence comes from uncultured beta proteobacterium, assembly GCA_903889595.1. Taxonomy (GTDB): domain Bacteria; phylum Pseudomonadota; class Gammaproteobacteria; order Burkholderiales; family Burkholderiaceae; genus Polynucleobacter. The sequence continues at coordinate 23,038 of CAISYI010000016.1, read as the reverse complement.
CATTTTCATGCTGGGCGTTTCTAGTCATTCATGGAAAGTTAATTTTTGTAAATTCACGAATGAAACAAGAAACGGTATTGAAGATACATCCACTCACAGTGGGTTAAAGTTTTTAGCTGCCGTAAATGGCGCATGTGCTGGTGGTGGTTATGAATTAGCATTAGCCTGTGATGAAATCGTTTTAATTGACGATAGATCAAGCGCTGTTAGCTTACCTGAAGTACCACTTTTAGGCGTACTTCCTGGAACAGGCGGCCTAACCCGCGTGACCGATAAGCGTCATGTCAGACATGATTTAGCTGATATTTTCTGTACGACTAGTGAAGGTGTTCGCGGCCAAAAAGCTAAAGACTGGAGACTAGTTGATGAAATCGCCAAACCAGCTGTTTTCTTAGAGACTGTGAAGCAAAGAGCTGCAGAACTCGCTAAAACCAGTATTCGTCCTGACGTTGCTACAGGTGTTGCTTTAATTCCTTTGAATAAAACTATCGAAACTGACGCTTTAAAGTATCAATATGTAACTGTTGATATTGACCGGACAAAACGACTTGCAACTTTTACAGTTACTGCGCCAACTGGCATCCAGCCAACGGATATCGCTGGTATTGAGGCGGCAGGCTCAAATTGGTATCCTCTAATGATGGCTCGGGAATTAGAAGATGCTATTTTATCGATGCGCACTAACGAGCTTGATATTGGTGTTTGGATTATTAAGACACTGGGTAATCATGAAGATGTCACGGCTATGGACGCCACTCTTGTGAACCATCAAAACCACTGGCTTGTGAGGGAAACAATTGGCTTATTAAGAAGAACTTTGAGTCGTCTAGACGTTTCATCTAGAAGTCTTTTTGCCTTAATTGATGAAGGATCTTGTTTCAATGGCACATTCCTTGAACTCGCCCTCACCTGCGACCGTATTTATCATTTGATACTTCCAGATGATATGGATACAACTCCTAAAATCATGGTCAATGATGTCAATTTCGGGACTTATCCAATGATTACTAATCAAAGTCGCTTGGGTCGTCGTTTTTATGACGAGGAACCTGCTATGAATGCAGTTCGCTCAAAGGCTGGTCAGCTACTTGACGCAGATCAAGCAAGTGAAATTGGTTTAAACACCATGAATCCAGATGATATTGATTGGCATGATGAGGTTCGAATCGCGCTTGAAGAACGTCTATCGATGTCTCCTGATTCCCTCACTGGCCTCGAAGCAAACTTACGTTTTAACGGACCCGAAAATATGTTTACTAGAATTTTTGGTAGGTTAACCGCATGGCAAAACTGGATATTCCAAAGACCAAACGCTGTTGGTGAAAAAGGTGCGTTAAAGGTCTATGGTAAGGGCGAAAAAGCGCAATTTGATTGGAACCGTGTTTAATTTATTAAAGTAACTAACCTTCGGAGATACCTATGAGCACTATTAACTACAACGAAAAAATCCCTAATAACGTCAACTTGAGTGAAGACCGCACATTACAGAGGGCACTCGAACAATGGCAACCTAATTACATCAATTGGTGGAATGATATGGGACCAGATCATTCTGGTAATTTTGATGTTTATTTGAGAACAGCCGTGAGTGTTGATCCTCAGGGATGGGCGCAATTTGGCCATGTCAAAATGCCTGATTATCGCTGGGGTATCTTTTTAAATCCTGGTGATGCAGAAAGAAAAATTCATTTCGGTGATCACAAAGGTGAAAAAGTTTGGCAAGACATCCCTGGTGAGTATCGTGCTAACTTAAGAAGAATTATTGTTACTCAGGGTGACACTGAGCCAGCTTCAGTCGAACAACAACGTCACCTTGGTTTAACCGCACCAAGCCAATATGACTTACGCAATTTATTCCAAATCAACGTAGAAGAAGGTCGTCATTTATGGGCCATGGTGTACTTGCTTCATAAATACTTTGGCCGTGATGGTCGTGAAGAAGGCGAAGCATTATTACAGCGTCGCAGTGGGCAAGAAGATAACCCAAGAATCCTTGAAGCGTTTAACGAAGAAACGCCTGATTGGTTGAGCTTTTTTATGTTTACCTACTTTACTGACCGTGATGGCAAGTTTCAGTTATGCGCCCTAGCTGAGTCAAGTTTTGATCCACTGGCTCGTACTACAAAGTTTATGTTGACTGAAGAAGCGCATCATATGTTTGTTGGTGAAAGTGGTATCTCACGCGTCATCAACCGTACTTGCCAAGTAATGAACGAATTAAAGACTGATGATCCAGTCAAATTACGCGCTGCTGGTGTCATTGATTTACAAACTGTTCAACGTTACCTAAATTTCCATTTCAGCGTAACGATTGATTTATTTGGCGCTGATGAGTCTAGTAACGCTGCTACTTTCTATTCGACTGGTTTAAAAGGTCGCTACGAAGAAGGTAAACGTATGGACGATCACTCACTCAAAAACGATTCTTATCGCATTTTGCATGCAAGCAATGGTAATTTAGTAGAAAAAGAAGTGCCAATGTTGAATGCTCTCAATGAAGTACTACGTGATGACTATATCAAAGATAGCGTAGGTGGTATTGAGCGTTGGAATAAGGTGATTGAAAAAGCTGGGATTCCTTTCCGCTTAAAGGTCCCTCATAAAGCTTTCCACCGCAACATTGGTGCACTATCAGGTATCAAAGTCTCACCTACTGGACAAATAATTTCAGAAAACGAATGGCAAGCCCGTAAAAATGACTGGTTACCGACTCCAGAAGACCGTGCATTTGTGGCAAGTTTAATGGGTCGTTGTGTTGAACCCGGTAAATTTGCAAACTGGATTGCTCCACCAGTAATGGGAGTCAATCGTCAACCGGTTGACTTTGAATATGTGCGTTTTAACTAACGCTTCATAAAAAAGAGAGTGCTTAGGCGCTCTCTTTTAAAATGTACTGACACTTCTTTTATATTGCTTTTAAAGACTTCAAATATGTCCACAGAAATTATCGACCAGCACCTCATTGATCCCGAAATTTGTATTCGTTGCAATACTTGTGAGGCAACGTGTCCTGTCGGTGCTATCACTCATGACTCTAGAAACTACGTGGTAGATGCTAGTATCTGTAATCTTTGTATGGCTTGTGTTCCACCATGTCCAACAGGCTCAATTGATAACTGGCATAAAATTCCTAAAACTCGAATCTATAGTATCGAAGAGCAACTGACCTGGGATAATCTTCCGGACCTTCTAGCTGTTGATGAATTGATGAAAGTCGATGTTGCTGAGAGTCAGGAAATATCACAGATCTCTAATGAGTCAGGCCAACAAGAAAGTACTAAAGCTCCGTCACAAAAATCAAAGCCTGTAAACTTTGGCTCTACTACCCCACCATGGTCTGCCGCTCATCCATATGTCAACTTATACGGACCTAAATCGACGATTCCCAGCGTACAAGCTACTATTGTCGGTAATTTCCGAGTAACCGAGGTCGGTTCAGATTACGATACGCATCATTTAGTCTTAGATTTTAATGACACACTCTTCCCAGTTTTAGAGGGTCAATCGATTGGCATTATTCCCCCTGGTTTAGACGCCAAGGGAAAACCTCATCATGCTCGACAATACTCTATCGCGAGCCCTAGAAATGGAGAAAGACCAGATTACAATAATCTATCTCTTACGATTAAGCGCGTCTTAGAAGATCATGATGGTAATCCAGTTAAAGGTGTTGCCTCGAATTTCATGTGCGATGCTAAGGTTGGCGATCAAGTTACAGTAATAGGTCCATTTGGTACAAGTTTCTTAATGCCGAATCATCCAGAGTCCAATATCATTATGATCTGTACCGGGACTGGTAGTGCACCGATGAGAGCAATGACAGAATGGCGCAGAAGATTAAGCCAAACTGGAAAATTTAAAAATGGTCAATTAATGCTATTTTTTGGAGCTAGGACACAAGAGGAACTCCCCTATTTTGGCCCATTAAAAAATTTACCAAAAGATTTTATTGACATCAATTTAGCATTTTCTAGAACCCCGAATGAGCCTAAAAAATATGTTCAGGACGTTATGAGAGAGCGCGCAAAAGATGTCTTAACGCTTCTCAAAAATCCGAATACCTATATTTATGTTTGTGGACTCAAAGCCATGGAAGCTGGGGTTATTCAAGCCTTGGAGACGATTGTTCAAGCGGATGGATTAAACTGGAATGAATTCGGCAATCAACTAAAACTAGAAGGTCGATTACATTTAGAAACTTATTAGTCTCACCTCACCCTAAAGGGTGTTTTATCTTGAAAAAAATGATGAAAAACTACACAACTTTAATCCTAAAGAACAGAGCACCTGGCGTACTTGAAATTGAAATGTCCCGTCCAGAGGTCTTTAATGCCTTTGACGAAACAATGATCATAGAAATGCAAGATGCCTTTGAAGTCGCTAATAACAATCCTGATATACGCGTCATTGTTTTATCTGGCACCGGTAAACATTTCAGTGCTGGAGCAGATCTTCAGTGGATGAAAAGAGCTAGTACTGCTTCTGAAGAGTGGAATCTTGAGGATGCAAGAAAATTTGCGAAGATGTTAAGCACTATTGATCAATCGGTTAAACCGGTTGTCGCTCGGATTCAAGGTGCAGCTCTAGGCGGCGGCTTTGGTTTAGCCTGTGTATGTGATATCGCGATTGCAGCAGAACAAGCAAGCTTTGCCATTAGTGAAGCGAAGTTCGGGATTCTGCCCTCTGCCATTGGCCCCTATGTCATCAACACAGTTGGTAAGCGTCAAGCTAGACGTCTAGCCTTAACTACGATGAAAATATCAGCCAATGATGCTCTGAAAATCAATTTAGTTCACGAAGTGACTACCTTGGAACAATTAGATGTGGTGGTTGATCAGAATGTAACCATGTTGTTAGCTAGCAGCCCTAATGCAATCAAAGAAATTAAGCAATTATTTGGTCAACTTGCACATGGCCCAGTAACACCTGAAGTAATTGAACTTACGGCAAAGACAATAAGTCGCGTTAGAGGGACTGAGGAAGCCAAAGAAGGATTTGATGCATTTTTAAATAAACGCTCTGCTAACTGGATTCCAAAATCATGATTGATTTATCACAGGGAAAAATCCTGGTCATTGGTGCCGGCATTATGGGCACAGGTATCGCTCAAGTAGCGGCTCAATCGGGGCATCAAGTTGCACTATTTGATGCTAAAGAAGGAGCCAATGTCAAAGCGATTGAATCCTTGACGAAAAGTTTAGAAAACTTAGTTTCTCGGGGAAAAATGTCCGCTGAATTAATGCAAACCACCTTGCAAAATATTCAACCTATTCAGGAACTCTCGGAGGCAAAAGATGCTCTTTTAGTGATTGAAGCTATCGTTGAGAAACTTGAAGTCAAACGGATGCTGTTTCAACAACTCGAGTCAGTTGTGAGCGAACAATGTATTTTAGCAACGAATACATCTTCAATTTCAGTGACTGCGATTGCCAATGGTTTGCAATATCCGCAAAGACTCGTTGGTATGCATTTTTTCAATCCAGTTCCCGTCATGAAGCTAGTAGAAGTGGTTAGTGGTTTACAAACCGACCCTGAAGTTGCAAACGCTATTTTTTCACTTTCACAAACTTGGTCAAAAGTACCCGTACATACTAAATCCACACCAGGATTTATTGTCAATCGTATTGCGCGCCCTTTTTATGCCGAAGCACTTAACATGTTGCAAGAGCAAGTAGCCAGCCCTTTTGAAATCGATAGTTGTTTAAAATCAGCTGGATTTAAAATGGGACCTTGCGAGCTCATGGATCTCATTGGTCATGACACTAATTTTTCAGTAACCTCGAGTGTTTATGAAGCCAATTTTTTCGACAAGCGCTTCACACCTTCATTGATCCAAAAAGAGTTGGTTGATGGTGGACTTTTTGGCAGAAAATCTGGCAGAGGTTTTTATGATTATTCTGCCGATGCAGTAAAACCAAGCATCCCTGTGCAAGATCCTAAACCACTTCCTTCAAAACTAAAAATTGTTTTACATGGTGATCAGCCTCTCATTACCTTCTTTAGTGAACAATTAGAGTCATTAAATTTAAAATTTGAATTTGATGAAGAAAGTGATTGGTCTGGAATTGCCTATAACCAGATTGAAATTCGCATCACCGATGGCTTAATGGCCACAGAAATGGATCATAACGCAGTACTCATTGACCAATCCTTTGCGCCCTACGCCGGTATGCATCTAGCATGGACACATTCCATCATAGCGACTAAAGAGTTAATGAAGTCAGTTGAAAATTTCTTAATTACTTTAGGTATTCAGCCAATCAAGGTCGTTGACTCTCCAGGTCTGATTGTTGCGAGAACTATTGCCATGTTAATTAACGAGGCATGTGACGCGGTGAATCAAGGAGTTTGTACTGATGACGCGGTGAATCAAGCGATGCGCTTAGGAGTTAACTATCCTCAGGGTCCCTTCGAATGGTTAGAGCAATGGTCAGCCGCAGATATCGCATTTTTATTGGATAGTATGGATGACTTTTATCGTGGTGAACGATATCGTGTGAGCCCAATGCTTCGTAGAAAATCTTGTGAGGAGTTACTCAATGAATGAAATCTTAGAGATCTGCCCTAATCTTCGTGCAGAAATTTTACCGAATGGTGTTGCTGAATTAATTATTGGTCCTGCTGGCGGAATGCCAATGACGGATGACACTATGCACGCCGCCCTGGGAACTATTTTTACAAAACTCAATCAAGATCCCTCTGTGCGAGCCATTTTGATTCATAGTGAAGGTAAAGGATTTTGCGCTGGGGGTGCTTTCTCAATGGTTGAGGGCATGATTAATTCGCAAGATGCAAGACTTAGAGTTTTACGTGAAGCAAGAGAGCTTGTCCAAAGCATGATTGAATGTGACGTGCCAATTGTTTCTGCGATAAATGGTGCTGCAGTAGGTGCAGGTGCAGCCCTCGCCTTACTTGCTGACATTTCAATCGCAGGCACTAAAGCAAAGATCATTGATGGTCACACAAAGTTAGGTGTAGCTGCTGGCGATCATGCTGCTGTAATATGGCCTCTTCTTTGCGGCATGGCTAAAGCAAAATACCATTTATTGATGTGCAACACCATCGACGGTGTTGAAGCTGAACGAATTGGACTTGTAAGTCTTGTGGTACCTGACGAAGACTTGCTGACAAAAGCACGTGAGGTTGCAGCCACTTTAGCAAGTGGCAGTCCATCCGCCTTAGCATTTACTAAACGTTCTCTAAACCATTGGTTAAGAGCTGCATGGCCAGCATTTGAACATTCACTTACATTAGAAATTTTAGGTTTCGCAGGTAGTGATGTGAAAGTAGGACTAAAAGCAGTTCAAGAAAAAACAAAACCACTATTTAGTAAAGAAAAAATTTAATGAAATTTGCTGACTTTCATGTAGATTTAGTTTTAAAAACTAGTTCTTTCAAAGTGACTGAGGAAGAAATCATCCAGTTTGCAAAAGCTTACGATCCTCAATGGTTTCATACGAATATTGAAGCTGCAAAAACAGGTCCTTTTCAAGGTCTTATTGGTAGTGGTTGGATGACTTGTGGCATTGCCATGAAATTAGTTGCTAATGAAATATTGAATGGCTCAGAGTCTAATGGCTCGCCTGGGTTGGCATATCTTCGCTGGCCAGCACCAGTTCGACCCGGTGATGAGTTGTTCGTGCAAACTACTGTAATTGATCAAAGGTTCTCTAACAGCAAACCTCATATGGGAATATTAAAGTGGCGTTGGCAAGTATTCAACCAATCCAATATTGAGGTGTTGGATTTAGAAGCTACTAGTTTTTTTGATACATCAATGAAAACTATCCCTACTAGCGAATAGCTTTCATCTGACTAAATATTCAACTTCTGACGTTTGCTCAATGCCCTAAATCAGATTGTCCCCAGGGCTTTCAGAATCTTCTCTGGAGTAAGGGGCTGATCAAAACTATGCACATTAAACGGAGCTAAGGCATCATTAATCGCGTTAATTACTGCCCCAGGAGCACCAGCTGTTCCTGCTTCACCAGCACCCTTAGCGCCTAACAAGGAAGACTTGGTCGGAGTCTGAACGTGGGCAACCTCGATATCTGGCATCTCGGCGGCCATTGGTACTAAATAATCAGCCATATTGCCATTGATCATTTGACCCATGTCGTCATATAAACATTCCTCAAATAGTGCCCCACCAATTCCTTGTACGATTGCTCCACGCATTTGTTCATCTACTAACATTGGATTTATTACACGACCACAATCCTCCACTGCCCAATGCTTTAAAAGCTTCACAAAACCGGTATTCGTATCAACTTCAACATAAGAAGCTTGCACTCCATTAGTAAAGATAAATGGATAGTCTTTTTGCGAATAATGCCGTGTTACTGTTAAATCTGCCTGAAGATCTTTTGGCAAGGTATCAGTTCTGAAATAACCAACTCGGCCGATTTCACTCAAAGGAAGTTTTTCAGCGTTGGTCATTCTGTCAATGACTTTTCCTTGTTTCAAAGCTAGCGTAGAGGCTTCGACTTGAAGCATCGCAGCTGCAATTTTTAAAATATTTTCTTTTAACGCAAGACCTGCGAGCAATACTGCTTCACCACCAATACCAGCTCCTCTAGAAGCCCAAGTTCCACCACCATAAGGAGTTACACTAGTATCACTGGTAACGAGTCGAACGTGCTCAATCGGCAAACCAACCGCATCCGCTGCAATCTGCGCAAAGATCGCTTCATTCCCTTGCCCTTGTTCACCGACACTCACTGCCACAGAGATTACACCTGATGGATCTAAGCGAATGGTAGCGCCATCTTGTGAAGCGATTCTAGCTCCCCCAACACCATAAAATGCAGGGCTTGGGTTCGTAAGTTCAATCAAGGTGGCAATCCCAATACCGCGGTAAATTCCCCGACTACGAAGCTCCTCTTGCTCTTTCCTTAGGCTTGCATAATCCATCAGATCTTCTAGCTTTGCCAGACACTGCTCATGAGAGAGCACTTCAAGCTTGATACCTGAAGCACCAGTGTAAGGATAGGCATCATCAGGAATCACATTTAATTTTCTAATCTCTAGTGGATCCATCTTTAATTGCATGGCAGCAAGATCAACGAGACCTTCAGTTACAGCGCAAGCAATCGGATGGCCTACACCCCTGTACTGACAGGTGGGTGTTTTATTTTGAAATACCACATTTAAATTAGCGCGATATTGCAGATGTTTATAAGGTCCACCGACTAAATTAACAACTTGATTACCCTCAATTGCACTCGTTCTTGGGAACATAGAATAAGGCCCAATCCCAGTCAGATCATCGATTTCAAAAGCTAGGATTTGTCCTTCTTTAGTAACCGCAATTTTTCCTTGAATAATATGTTCTCTTGCATGAATATCACTCAGGTAAGACTCTAATCGATCAGCTACAAACTTTATTGGACGTTTGAGCATAATAGATAAACCAACGGTAGCAAAATCATCTGGGTAGGCATGAACCTTAATACCAAAAGAGCCACCCACATCATGACAAATCACGCGAACATCTGATTCCACTAAATCAAACTGACGACAATACAAATCTTGCATCATATGGGGTGCTTGAAATGAGTGATAAACAGTTAAACGTCCATCTGCTCCAAAATCTGCGATTTGGCAACGCGGCTCTAAGGTAACACCAGTATGTCTACCAAAACGAAACTCTGCAGAGGCGACTACGTCAGCTTTAGCAAACTGAGCATCAACATCACCCGTGTCTAAAGTCCGTTTAAAACAAATGTTATCTCCCAAATCAGGATGAATAATCGTAGAGTTTGGATCTAGTGCAGCTTGCATATCTAACAGGGCAGGTAAATCCTCCCACTCCACTTCCACGAATGGCAAAGCGTCTTCAGCTTGTGCACGAGTCTTTGCCACTACAGCCACTACAGGCTCACCCTGCCAACATGCACGATCGATGGCAAGTGGATATTGTGGAGCTGATTTCATTCCAGCCAAATGACTCAATGTAGCAACCCATGGTTTACAGATTGTAGCCAGCTCATTACCGTCTACCACTGCAATCACACCTGGCATCTTTAACGCATGTTCCTTAATGATTTTTAAAATTTTCATATGTGCTACTGGCGAGCGCCAATAAACTACATGTGCCATTTTAGGCAAAGAAAGATCATCTATGTATTTACCATTACCTTCAGTTAGTCTTTTAGCGCCATGGCGTGGTTCGCTCATGCCAATATAGCGCTGCTCACTGGTTACTGGACTTAATTTTTCTTGTATTTCACTAGGTTTATTCACGATGATTCCTTATCCATTCAAGACTGATGAACAACTTCAGCAAGTCGTTCTTCTAACACAAAACAAATTGCATCAACAATGGCTTGATAGCCTGTGCAACGACAGTAATTTCCTGAAATCCATTCACGCACTTCTTCTCTTGTTGCCAATGGTTTTTGTTCTATTAACTCTGCTGCAGCAAGAAGCATCCCAGAGGTACAGAAACCACATTGCAAAGCATTAAACTTTAAGAAAGCCTGCTGAAGATCTTTGAAGTTTCCAGAGGCTGTCAGTCCCTCAATAGTCTCCACAGTTCCTTGATCAGCTTGAACAGCTAGAACTAGACAACCGCGTACGATTTTTCCGTTCAATTTCAAGGTACAAGCGCCGCAAGCGCCCTGCTCGCAACCTAGGTGTGAGCCAGTTAAAAATTGGTCATCGCGCAAAAAATCAACCAAATGCTGCCTTGGTTCAACTTCAGTTGTAATGACCTGACCATTCAAGGTCATACGAATTGTTGTTTTTTGTGACATATAGAATTTTCTAGGTTGAAGTAGATAAAGTAATAATTATTTTGCAAGAGAAACTAAGGCTCTTTCAATCAACACACCAATCAAATGCGTTTTCATTTTGGCGGAGTTAGTTAAATCAGACATCGTCTGAATTTCAGAGCGAACAGCAGTTTGACACTGCGAAATCAAATCAGGATGATTAATTTTTTGCAGTGAGGTACCCACCAGTAAAGTTTGTGCCTGAGCAGCAATAATTGGGGTGGATGCAATAGAAAAATAAACAATTCGGGCAGCTTTAATCACATCATCAAGATGTTCTATTTGAACTGTTAAGCCAGCAATCGCATAATCGCCATGTCTTCTTGCTAACTCATCAAAATAATCTTTCGTTTGTAATTTTGAGAGCGTAAATTCAGTTCCTAACAAAATTTCATTAGCTTGCAAATCTGTGGTGTACAAATCAATAAAAAAGTCTTTCGCAGCAATCTTACGCCGTCCCTCTGGCCCAGCAATCACCATGACTCCACCAAGGGCAATTGCACAGGCTGGCCATTCCGCGGCAGGATCTCCATAAACAATGGAACCACCCCAAGTGCCAAGATTTCGAATTGCACGGTGGGCGATGTGGGGAACGGCCTTTTTCAAAAGTGGTAATTTCTCTGCCACCAAAGCAGAATCTTCAATCTCTGTATGAGTCGCCATAGCACCCAAGAAAATAATTTCTTGATTATTTTCCGTTTTGACTTGAATGCCTTTTAATTCATCGACGCCATTTAAATCAATTAATAATTCAGGTGCTGACAATCGCATATTCAAGGAAGGTAATAAACTTTGACCACCTGCAATTAACTTTGCATTATCACCAAAATCTTGTAATAAACCGATAGCTTGATCAATCGTCTGTACTTTACGGTAATCAAATGCTGCTGCTTTCATTCTTTCTCCAAAATTATGATTGATAGCTTGAAAAGATTTAATTTAGCTAATAATACTGTTATTATTTAACAAATGCTCAATAAGAACCTATTCGTGTAAACCCTGATTCGTCGTATGCAAATTCACCCTAGTGAGGAAACATCCTCTCCCGAAATCAAAGAAGGGTTTTATCCAAAGAGGATGAGTCCAGAAAAACGTGAAAGACAAATTGTTAATCACGCTATTGAGTTTTTTGCAAAACATGGTTTCGATGGTCAATTACGAACGTTGACCGAAGACTTAGGAATTACACACACCCTTCTCTATCATTATTTTCCAACCAAAGCGGATTTAGTGGAACGCGTTTATCAGGAAGTAGTTGTTGATCGTTGGAAGCCTGAATGGCAAAACTTACTATCAGATAACGAGAAATCAACAGAATCAAAATTTGTTGAGTTTTATATCGATTATGCAAAAACGATTCTTACGCACGATTTTGTCCGAATTTTAATTTTCTCAGGATTATCTGACAAACTTTTTAGTGATCGCTTTTTTAAATTACTAAATACAAAGATACTTCCCTTACTTATCTTAGAGACGAGGAAATATTGTAATTTCAAATCAGAGCGAGTCAGTTCCGAAAAAGAAATGGAGTTGCTATTAGGACTCCATGGTGGCATTTTTTATTTAGGAGTAAGACGTTGGATTTATGGTGCATCCTTCCAGTCTGAAACGAACCAGATGAGCGACGAAGACATCATTAAAGATCGCGTGGAATCATATTTATTGAGTGCACAACATTTATTACAGGAGAAGAAATACCATGAGTGAATTCATTATTAATCATCTTGCAATTCGTAGTCCAGATGCAAATGCAACGAAGAATTTTTTTGGAACAATTTTGGGTTTGGTACCTGGTCCCAGACCTGATTTTCCTTTTCCTGGATATTGGATGTATAAAGCTGATGCTGACCTAAATAATTACTTAAATGCTGTGGTTCACATTGTAGAGATTGATGTGAACGACCCGAGTGGCTTGATTGATTACCTGGGTGATAAAGAAATGCCTTCCCTTAAAGGTTCGGGTGCAATTGATCATATTGCGTTTTACGCTACCGGATTAGAAAAGATGTTAACTCATCTGCAACTTCACCAGGTGCCGTTTAGAGAACGCTTAGTTCCAACAATCAAATTACATCAATTATTTCTTGAGGATCCAAATGGAATCACGATTGAGCTAAATTACCCAGCTCATGAAAGAACTGATTTAGATAGTAAATTAACAAACGCTTCACATTCAACAAATTAATCACTATTTATGGCAAAAATTATTATTGTAGGTGGTTCACTCGGCGGATTATTTGCCGCAAATTTACTGCATCAACGTGGTCATGAAGTAACCTTATTAGAAAAAGTCGTGGGATCTTTAGATGGCAGGGGTGCTGGCATAGTCACCCATCCAAGTCTTATGCAAGCTCTTACCTTATGCGGAATTAAAACGGATAACAATATCGGGATTCACGTAGATCGTCGCGTCACTCTAGATCAATTAGGCGGCGACATTGCAGAAATGACCTTACCTCAAATTTTGACCTCCTGGAGTAAGCTTTACCATCTTCTAAAAGAAAACTTACCCAGTCATTTATATCTTGATGGTAAATCAATCAAAGCACTTGATCAAGATGAGAATAGTGCAACAGTAAATTGTGAAGATGGCACTTCTTACACCGGAGATCTAGTCATTGCATCGGACGGACTTCGATCTTCCGTTCGTCATCTATTAGCACCTAATATCGTGCCAGAATACGCTGGTTATGTAGCTTGGCGAGGTGTTTGTGACGAGCACCTTCTCAGTAAACTCTCTCTTTCTACCTTGTTTGAAACTTTTGGATTTGGACTACCACCGGGTGAGCAAATATTAGGTTACCCAGTAGCAGGATTAAATAATAATATTCAAACAGGTCAGCGTCGTTACAACTTTGTTTGGTACCGTAAAACAAATGATGCTGAGTTAGTTAATTTATTAACAGATGCTGATGGCAATTATTATCCTCAGGGTATTTCTCCGATTAAAGTGAGTTGGAAAAATATTGCAACCATTCGTGAAGCCGCCAGAAAAACCCTTGCTCCGCAATGGGCTGAGCTTTTAGAAAAAACTGCCTTAGTGTTTTTCCAAGCAATTTATGACGTTTACTCTGAAAAGATTGCTTTTAATCGAGTTGGTTTGATGGGAGATGCTAGCTTCGTTGCCAGACCTCATGTCGGGATGGGTGTATCAAAAGCAGCAGAGGATGCAATGTGCTTATGTGATGTAATAGATCAGTATGGAGCGAATGCTCAGGCCTTATCTGCCTATGAAAATATTCGTTTACCAATTGGTCAAAAAATAATTGAACGCGCACGTTATCTCGGCGAATATATGACTGAACAAGGTCAGGAAGAGCTCAAAAAAGACTTACCTGGCATTGCCAAGCGAGTCATGCTAGAAACGGCTGTAGACCTGTCTAAACAACTGCAACAAAATTAAGTTACGTTCTTTCGGAACACCCAAACAAAAAGTCCAACAAGGAAACTTGTTGGACTTTTTAATCACCGCCTAAAAAGCAAAGTTAAGCTGGAAATTGAGCTCTATATAAATCGTTAATATTTTTACCAGTACAAATCGTTGCACCTGAAGAAGCTTGTACATAATCTAACAACTTCTCAAAGTAGCCAATCCTGTGAGGAGCGCCGGTAATATAAGGATGTACGCTGATCGCCATGACACGAGGTATTGTTTTACTGTCTTGTAACAAACGGTCAAATTGCTCCTTACCACGCAAAAACATTTCTTCACCACGATTCATCTGCAATAACATCATCGGGATATCATTTGTCTCGACTGTGTAAGGCACTGAAAGAACAGGCTTTGGACTCGCTGCAATCCAAGTAGGTTGATCATCTAGCGGCCAATCTGCAACATATTCAATTCCAGCAGCCGATAAATGATCAATCGTTACCTCAGTCTCTGTAAGGCCTGGACTTTCCCAACCAACGGGACGTTGACCAGTAAAACGTTCAATCGTCTCCATCGTTTTTTGGATAGTTGCCAATTGGTCATCTAATTTATGCATAGGACCCTGAATATAAGAGTGGCCCATCATTTCCCAGTTGTGTTTCATTGCTGATTCAACAACACGTGGATAAGATTCACAAACAATACCATTGGTAGCTAAAGTAGGAACAATATTTCTTGCTACTAATGCATCATAAATACGCCAAAAACCAACCCTCATTCCATACTCATGCCAAGACCAGTTAGGTACATCTGGTTGCAGGGGTTGACCCATTGGAGGACTAAGAACAGTTCTAGGCATTGGGTTTGCCATCGTCCAATGCTCAACGTTAACGATTAACCAGACCAGTAGGTTCTTCCCGCCTGGAATTATCCATTCCGGACGATCAACGATAGGCAAAAATGGTACGCGATCACTCGCTAAAGCATAAGACATAAATTTTCCTTGAAATTACATACCCATATAAAGTTTACGAACAACGTCGTTATTGGCTAATTCTTGTGAACTACCTTCAATTTTAATTTCGCCGTGGACAATGACGTAACCTCGATCAGCAATTCTCATTGCTTGTGTAAAGTTTTGTTCGGCCATTAAAACAGTTAAACCTTTTTGAAGTTTCAACTCTGCGATTTTATCAATCATTTGCTTAACAATAATCGGTGCTAAGCCCACTGATGGTTCATCAATCAAGAGAATCTTAGGCATCGTCATCAGTGCACGAGCAAGCGCCACCATTTGTTGTTCGCCGCCACTCATACTTCCTGCTCTTTGAGTACGACGATCTTTCAACTTAGGAAATACTTCGAAACAGAATTCCAGAGTTTCACTGACATGATTGCGGGCAAAAGGTCTAGAAGCACCGAGTAATAAATTTTCTTCAACCGTCAATAAAGGAAAAAGGCGGCGTCCTTCCGGAACCATCGCAATCCCTAAATTAACTATCTCTTCAGGACTCAGCTTACCTAAGTCATGCGTGACATCGTCAATCACTGCAAGGGCTTGACCAGCAGTTGGTTTAACTAAACCAGCAACACATTTGATTAAAGTTGATTTACCATTGCCATTGGTTCCAAGGAGAGCAACCGTTTCACCGTTACCAACTTCCATTGAAATACCATGTAAGACTTGTACCGCACCATAGGCGGCATTAATCTCTTTTAAGATGATCTTATTCGCCAAGATATGCCTTTATCACTTCGGGATTGTTAATCACATCCTGGGGCAATCCATCAGCAATCTTATTGCCTGCCACCAGAACCACTAAACGCTCAGAAAAGCGCATTACTGCACTCATAATATGTTCAATCATTAATACAGAAACACCTTTTTCTTTCATGCCCATAATGAGGTCAAGAATTTCGTCTACCTCTGCTCCAGAAAGTCCTGCTAAAGCCTCATCAGCAATCAATACTTTTGGATTTGCTGCCATGGCGCGTGCTAACTCTAACTTACGCAACTCAACTTGGGTAAGACTTGCAGAGACGTGATCTTTTTTACTATGTAATCCGACACCTTGAACGATATCCATTGCGCGTTCTTCAGTAGAGCGAAGATCATCAGCGCTTTTTCTATCATTCCCAGAAAAATTAAGTACTACCATAATATTTTCAAAAACCGACATCGTCTTAAATGGTCGTGGAATCTGAAAACTTCTGGCAATACCCGCATGAACTCTCGCATGAGGAGGCAAGCTAGAAATATTTTCACCAGCAAATTCAATTGATCCACCGTCAATTTTCAACATACCAGAGATACAGTTGACCAAGGTACTTTTACCAGATCCATTGGGTCCAATTAAACCGACTCGCTCACCTGGAGCAATGACTAAATCAACGTTACTTAAAGCAGTAAAACCACCGAACTTCTTGGTCACTGCACTGACCTTTACTAAAGGCATTTGTGTCTGAGTTGTATTTTCCATTATTTTCCAGACCATTTCTTAAAAAATCCAACTAAACCATTTGGCGCAAGAGTCACAAATAAAACCAGAACACCACCAACAATGAGTAGATTCCATGATGAAGAAAGCGTTATTGAAGCAATTTGCTGTATTGAACCCAATAATAAGGCACCTAACAATGGACCAATCCATGTTCCAAGTCCACCTACAATTGGCATTGCAATACTATTCACCGCAAAGGACAAATTAAAAGTCGCTGTTGGTTCGACATAAGTAATCAGGTAAGGGAAAGTAGTTCCCGCTAAGCCCATTAAAGCACCACTAATTGAAGTTGCGATGAGCTTTAATTTAAGCGTTGGAACGCCTAGACCCTCTGCTGCCATTTCGTCATCTCTGATTGCCATCAATCCCTGACCGAGCCATGAATGTTCGATGATTCTAGAAATAATGACTGAAACAACTGCCATCGCTAAAATCAGAAAATATAGCCAGTGGATATAAGGACCCGTTCCTATCGGTGACTCTCTAGAAACAATCACATATACACCTCTAGCACCACCTAAGAAAGGAGTATTAGTTACTATGGTCAATAACACAACCGACATCGCTAAGGTAGCAATTGAAAAGAAAACACCTTTAAGACGAAGCGTGATATATCCCATACCGAGTCCAACTAAGCCGGCCATGAAGGTACCAAGGAGAATATTAGCGCCCTGTGGAAATTGAAGTTTATAACCAACAATTGTCGAGTAGGCGCCTATTGCAAAAAATGCTGCAGAACCGAAGTTAACATAGCCAGCGTAGCCGCCTAAGATGTTCCAAGCTACCGCCAAGATAACAAATTGCAACACGGAATACGCCGCAAAGAAAAAATATTCTGATTGCACCCAAAACGGGAGTGAAGCCAATAATGGCAACACCAAAACCAGACCGAGGTAGAAATTACGATTCTTATTCATTTTCCAAAAATACCTTGTGGTCTAAATACCAATGTTAATAAAAGTAATCCAAATGAAACTGCTGGAGCCCAAGAGGGACCTGCGAATGTTGCTGTCATACTTTCCGCAACACCTAAAATCATCGCTCCCAGTAAAGTACCCGTTAAATTACCCATACCACCTAGCACTACGATGGCAAAAACCAATCCAATATATTCTCGTCCTGCAGAAGGTTGCACTGACTGAATAATAATCAGCATCGCGCCACCAACAACCGCAGTAAATAAAGAAAGGCCAAACGCATAACCTTTAATTTTTACAGGATTTACACCCATTAATTGCAAAGCCAAGGGGTCTTGAGCAACAGCACTTACTGCACGACCAAAATAGGTCTTCTTAAATGCCCATCGAATCACGAGTAACAAACCAACTGAAATCACGAATGGAATTAGCAGACGGTAAGCAACCGTTACTACGCCAAAACTGATTGTTTTATCGGTATAACTCGTATTAACGTTACGATAATCAACACCGAAAGCTAGAATCAGAATCATCTCAATGATGAATAAAATTCCGAAGAAAAATGCGAGGCCGCGTAAAGAATCTCCACCACCACCTTTTTCAAAGCGATCATAGTAGAGTCTATAAATAAGGTTACCGGCAAGAAAAAAGAATGGCCCGAGGAGGAATCCAGCAAGAATCGGATCAATACCAAATTTTTCATTCAACCACCAACTCAGGTATGCACCAAGAATCACCATCGCTGGATGAGCGATGTTCACAATATCAAGCATTCCAAATGAAATGGAAACACCCAAAGATAATGCAGCATAAAAACCACCTAATAAAAGGCCAGAAATTATTGCATTAATTAATAAATCAAAAGAAATGTCCATAAATCCACTAATATTTAAAAAAGCCCTCTAGCAACAAAGCTAGAGGGCTTCAGAGAGAAGAATTACTGTTTACGAGCTTCTTCGTAAGGAGTACGAAGTTCACCTGACTTCAAGTCTTTAGGGAACATAATTGGAGCTTTTCCTGGCTTGCGGAATTGATCAATGTCGTTACCTACAACACCTTTATATTGAACATATAAAGGACGTCCAACTTTCCATTCACCGTTATCAGCAAAAGTAATATCGCCTACCACTGTTTTGAAAGTATTCTTGTGCATGTAATCAGCTAACTTACCTTGATCAAGACTACCAACCTTTTCGATCGAAGTTCCTAAAATTTCCATCATGGCATAGCCGTAAGGAGGTAAGTAAAAACCGAGTGGATCTACACCTTCTTTTTCAGCGCGACCTTGATATTTTTTCAAGAAGGCTTCAACTCCAGGGAACTTAATAGTTGGCTCTGGAACATAAAGTTCAAATCCAACAACTCCGTTGAGCAAAGGTCCTAATTGTTTTTTCACAGCAGCAAAACCTAGACCAATCATGCCACCGCCGAAAACTTTAGTCTTTAAACCAACTTCGTTAGCTGCACGAATCATACCAACAGTATCTGGAGGATATGAAGCAACAAAAACAACATCAGGATTTGTTGCTTGAATCGCACGAATTACAGGAGCATAGTCAGTTGTATTAGGTGGGTAAGTTTTATCGTAAACAATCTTCAAGCCCATTTTTTTGGCATTAATTCTAGCGCCTTCGAGAGCCAAAGCTGGGTACTCAGCATCACCACCAACCAAAGCTACTGTCATAGGTTTTGGACTTGCTTGCATTGCTGCTTCAAAGAATCCGTATGTTAAACCAACCGCTGGATCTTCACCGTTAGGCATCACTTGGAAGTAACGTGGATAGTTAAATTTTTGATTAACAGCTGTTCCAAACAAGCTAATAAAAGTTAAATTTCTTTGCATAATTGTTGGCATTGCAGGAGCAATTAAGTTCGTGCCGTAACCAGATACAACCAAATCAACTTTGTCAGATTCAATCAACTTTGTGTAAATACCAGGAACTAGTGATGGATTCGTTTGATCGTCATAACTTACAAATTCAACTTTACGACCTAGTAATCCGCCTTTAGCATTTGTATCTTCACGCCAAATTTCCATCGCCAATTTTGCAGCTTTACCATTTGCAGCCATCGCACCAGTCTCAGCCATACCAAAACCAATTCGAATTGGTGGTTTTTCTTGGGCATTTACTGAGCCAAAACCAACCGCTCCCATGATAGCAAGGGATGCTATCAACAAGCTTCTACGAAAATTACCATGCAACATATTTATCTCCTTTGATAATTAATGATCAAATGCTAATCTATTTACAAAAAAATACCACCTATGGAAAACCCTTATAGCAATCTGAAAGATTCAGATTACGTCATACTCATCAAAAATTAAGCAGGCATTAATACCTTGTAAATCATTGTTTTAATTCAATAAATTAAAATAAAACTAATTTTTTAAAGAAAATTCCCTATAACTTTTTAACATTAAATTTTTAATAAAAATAAATATATAAATGATCAATTAGCTTTAGAAAATACAAAAATCAATGCACGACACTTTTAACCCAAAGAAATTGATGATTTCTTACTAATTTTGATAAGATTTGAAGTTCCAACCAATATTTATAACACTTTTGCTAACCCTATGATACTTATGGTTTTCCCTTGAGTTAACAATTAGTTTACGTAAAATCAGCAGGAGGCCAATGTAATTGCATATTTGACTCAAAATAATGCGCTTTTCCAGTAATAGGATCTTGAAAGGAAAGTCTTTTAGCACAAAGTTGCAATGGAAAGTCATAGTCCCTTTGACTCGGTACGACGTAATCGTTTAATTGTGGGTAAATTTGATCACCTCGGATTGGCAATCCCAAAGCATTCATGTGCACCCTTAATTGATGCTTTTTACCAGTAATAGGCTCTAAAAGATATAAAGACCAGTTATTGATGGTTTCAATCACAGATATATTTGTTACTGAATTGGGCGTACCACTCACCTCCTGCATTTGCATAAAACGCTCACCAGCCTCAATACGGCTAAAGTGGGTAATTGGCCATTCATAGTTGTCTGAAAACCTAGCAACAGCTAAATACTCTTTTTTTACAGTACGGTTTCTAAATAAGGCAGCATAAGTATCTCTGGTATGCGGCTGTTTCGTGAAGAGCACAAGTCCAGCAGTTTCTAAATCAAGACGATGCACTGCACTAAGATGATCGACCTGAAGACGATTTCTTAACCTAACAAGAAGTGTTTCTTGTAAATAAGGACCAATGGGGGTTACGGGGATGAAATGCGGCTTATCGGCAACAACAATCCACTCGTCTTCATAAATAACCGTTTCAGCAAATGGAATTTTAGCTTCGGCTTTTAGTTCACGATAGTAATAGAGGATTTGTTTGGGGGTGTATGGAGTCTCAGGTAAAACAGGTTGGCCAAATTGGTTAAGGACTCTCCCCTCCCGCATTCGGTTTTCCCATCCTTGTCTAGTTCCCCTCGAAAACCTGATTTCCAAGAAGTCTAGAACTGTTGAGTAAGGTCCCTCGGGAAGAAAGACCTTACTAGCACCGACACCATCCCGAATGGGAATCTGAATATTCAACAAGCTCATCTTCCCTATTTCAGTAAACCACTAAAAAATCAATTAGTCACGTGAAGCTTTTTTACGCTCATTTTCTTTGAGGTAACGCTTACGTAAACGAATACTCTTAGGAGTAACTTCTACTAACTCATCTTCCGCAATAAACTCAACTGCATACTCTAATGACATTTGGATTGCAGGTACAAGGCGAACAGCTTCATCAGTTCCTGAGGCACGAACGTTAGTTAATTGTTTACCTTTAATTGGATTCACAACTAAATCATTATCACGACTGTGAATACCAATCACCATGCCTTCATACAAAGGATCACCGGGTACAACGAACATTCTGCCGCGATCTTGCAATTTCCATAAAGCATAGGCAACAGCTTCGCCATTATCTTGACTGATTAGAACGCCATTATGACGCTCACCTAAAATACCTTCTCTTACATCATCATAGCAATCAAAGGTATGACTCATGAGACCAGTGCCACGAGTCATGGTTAAGAAATCACCTTGAAACCCAATTAAACCACGGGCTGGGATTCTATATTCGAGACGAGTTCTACCTTTTCCATCACTCACCATATCTAATAATTCACCCTTACGCTTACCCAATTCCTCCATCACAGATCCTTGGGTAGTATCTTCAACGTCAATTGTTAAGTTTTCGTATGGCTCTTTTTTAACACCGTTCTCTTCGTGGAAAACAACACGCGGACGTGATACAGCAAGTTCATACCCTTCGCGACGCATATTTTCAATTAAGATCGTTAAATGTAATTCACCACGACCGGATACTTCAAAGACCGTATCATCATCTGTTTCCTTAACACGTAAAGCCATATTGGCTTTAAGCTCACGGTCTAAACGGTCACGTAATTGACGACTTGTTACAAACTTACCTTCACGACCAGCGAGTGGACTCGTATTAACCATGAAATTCATCGTTAGGGTAGGCTCATCAACTTTTAACATTGGTAATGGATCTGGATTATCTAATGCACAAATTGTTGTACCAATTGCAATATCCTCAATACCATTGATAAGAACAATATCACCAGCTATAGCTTCAGCAACTTGTTCACGCTCTAAACCTTTAAACTTCAAACACTGGTTAATCCTACCTTTAAATGGAACACCATCTGGACCATTCATACAGATCACATCCATTCCAGGCTTGATCGTGCCGCGAGAAATACGACCAACACCAATTTTGCCAACATAGCTGTTGTAATCAATTGATGAAATCTGGAGTTGTAATGGACCAGTCGTATCATCATCACGCACTGGAACATATTTAATGACAGTTTCAAACAAAGGACGCATAGTTCCTTCTCTGACGTCTGGCGTTAAACCAGCAAAACCATTCAAACCAGATGCATAAACAATCGGGAAGTCTAATTGCTCTTCTGTTGCACCTAACTTATCAAAAAGCTCAAAAGTAGCGTTTTCAACATATTCAATACGTGCACCGGGACGGTCGACTTTATTGATAACAACAATTGGCTTTAAACCTAAAGCTAAAGCTTTTTTAGTCACAAATCGAGTTTGTGGCATTGGGCCTTCAACGGCATCAACTAGTAATAAAACACCATCAACCATAGATAGTACTCGTTCGACTTCACCACCGAAGTCGGCATGGCCTGGGGTATCAACGATGTTGATGTGTGTGCCATCAAATTCTACTGCACAGTTTTTTGACAAAATAGTAATACCACGCTCTTTTTCAAGATCGTTAGAGTCCATCACGCGCTCTGTCATGGCTTGATTTACTCTAAATGTTCCTGATTGACGTAATAATTGGTCCACCAATGTAGTCTTACCATGGTCAACGTGGGCAATAATTGCAATATTTCGAATCGCTCTTGTAGTCATCTTGTTACTCTCTAAAAATTAAACTAATGAATCGGTTTGGTTAAATGATGCCGTATGGATATGTCAGTTCCTAAAAAAT
>CAISYI010000015.1 GCA_903889595.1 uncultured beta proteobacterium | reverse complement strand
TTGGACAGTGTGGCTTGGATATCTTCTCTAGCGAGTATCTTCTTGACGGCGTCATTTAAGACTTGCACAATCGAAGCAGGAAGTTGACTGGGACCAACTAGGCCGTACCAACCTGAGAGTTCAAAGCTAGGCACGCCTGACTCTTTAATCGTTGGGGTATTAGGTAATGCAGCGCTTCGTACATCCGTTGAAATACCGAGAGCACGTACTTTATCAGTTTGAATATATGGCAAGGCAGTAGATTGACTAGCAAAATAAACATCAACATCTCCTCGCATCACATCCAATAGTGCTGGACCACCACCTTTGTAGGGTACATGCACTAAGTCAACTCCACCCTTGGCACCTAGGAGTGCGCCAGCTAAATGCGGTGCACTACCAATCCCTGAAGAGGCATAGGTCATTTTATTGGGTTGCTTACTAGCCATTGCCAACAAATCTTGCACTGATTTAATTGATGAGTCTTTATTTGTTACTAGTACGTAAGCAGACTTCGTGAGTTGCGTAATAGGCGTAAAACTTTTTACAGGATCAAAGCGTAACTTGCTATAAATTGAACTACTAATGACATGGGCTGCAGAAACCAATAGCAAGGTATAGCCATCAGGTTTCGTATTGGCAACATACTCTGCACCAATGGTCGTGCCAGCACCGGCTCTATTTTCGACAATGACAGTTTGCTTTAACTCAACGGACAAGGACTGAGCAATAATTCGCCCTAAGGTGTCATTTGCACCACCTGGCGCAAAGGGAATCACAAGTGTGATTTGTTTTTCTGGATAAGCAGCTTGAGCCGATTGCATAGTAAAAAACACTGCTACACAAGACAGCCAATAACGGGGTTCTAATAAGAACTTAAGAAATCTCATATTTTTTTGCCATGGTGCGTCTTGTATTAAAAAATAGTGAGCGCATTTTAGCGGTCCACGGCGTTTTTCTAGCAATCAGCCCTTCGGGGGATTCAAAGGCATTGGGATCATCCAAGCTATATGCAGTTAAATATCTTGGGCTCTGACCTGTGCAGATAAATCTTCTTGCTCGGTTAACTCCTGGTACCGTTACTAAGCGGGGTAAATGCTCTTCGTCATTCCAATGATTGTATTCATCCACAATATCATCCGGAATATCCGTATGAACGATATAGAGCCATTGTGCGCTCTTATTTGCATCGCCGACGTCACACTTTAATTCAGCTGTAAAACTAGCTTCAATCTCTTTTAGCATAGAACCCAAAGGACTCAGTGGAACAGAAGACTCGCGCCAACTGATGAAGTTCAATGGAATATCTTTATGTTGATAAAAAGAGGATCCCCCTAAATTTCCATACTGATCCATCATGAACTGAGAAATCTTCTTATTCACCTGAGAAGCAGACTCCTCAGGAAACTCCCACCAATTCGCTTGTATGAACATAAGTTATTTCCTTAAAAAGGAACGGTGCCACGAACAGTGGTGCGGTACATTAAGCGACGTAGTGGCAAACGATAATCAAAAGTAGCTTTATGTTGAGCAGCGCAGTTATCCCACATTAATAAATCACCCACACCCCAGCTGTGCTTAAATCTAAACTCTTCTTGCACGATATGTTGATAGAGTTCTTCTAGGATTTCTTTACTTTCTGCTGCAGAAACA
Organism: uncultured beta proteobacterium; assembly: GCA_903889595.1. GTDB lineage: Bacteria > Pseudomonadota > Gammaproteobacteria > Burkholderiales > Burkholderiaceae > Polynucleobacter. The sequence goes on along the minus strand of CAISYI010000015.1, from coordinate 297 downwards.
CCAACGATGTGTGACGTGTGGGCCTCATTCACAAATAGACCTTTTCTTCCAGTCACTGGATGCGTTCTGACAATCGGCGAAGCGACATCTGGAACCGTTTTTAATTGCTCTTCAGAGAGTTCTTTCTCTTCAATCACTCTACCACCCGCTAAGGCCTCTTCTTTTTGGGCTTGACGATTTTTATTTCTATAAAAAGCGTAGCTATGAACTGACTGAAGATTTTCTAAACGTTTTTTCATGGCCTCTGGTAGTGCGTCATAAGCAGCCGTTGTACTTGCATAGTGCGTGTCGCCTAGG
>CAISYI010000014.1 GCA_903889595.1 uncultured beta proteobacterium | reverse complement strand
CTTATTTGGAAAAATTGCCAATATTGATATTCGGCATGTTCCTTACAAAGGCAGTGGACAGGCTATTATTGATTTAATGGCAAATCAAATTTCGATGAATTTTGATACGATGCCTCCACTGCTCGAACAAATTAAAGCAGGTAAGTTAAAAGCTTTAGCTATTTCTACTCCCAATCGATTACAGTCCTTACCAAATTTACCAACCTTTAATGAGGTCGGTATTCAGGGTTTCGATGTGACCAACTGGTATTCCATTATGGGGCCAAAGAATATGTCGCCAGCCTTAATCGATAAGATTAATAAGGCTGTGAAACTTGCTATGAATGAGAGCAATATTAAGGCGACTCTCGACTCGCAAGGACTTCAAACGACAGGGCCTTCTACACCTGCAGAATTTACAGCGTTTATTAAGACCGAATTAGACAAATACCAAAAAATGGTGAAAGATTTAAACGTTAAAGCTGAGTGAGAATTTTTAAAATATAAAAAAATCGGAGACGTTGATGGAAAAGAAAGTACAAGTTGGTTTTGTTGGATTAGGCATTATGGGTGGTGCGATTTCTAATAATTTATTAAAGGCCGGGCATGAGGTCATTGGTTATGACGTGTCTCCTGAAGCCTTAGCGCAGTTTGTGGCGAATGGTGGACAAGTAGCCAAATCACCTTTAGAGGTCGCAAACACGACCCCCTATCTATTTACCTCCTTGCCAACAGAGAAAGTTGTGAGAGATGTTTTCACTGGGGCTAATGGTATTTGTCAAAGTCAATTACCCAATGTTGTGATGGAACTTAGTACCATGCCATTGACACTGAAAATGGAAATGTACCAAGCCATGCAAGGGGTTAATAAGTACTTTATGGACTGTCCTGTTAGCGGGACTGGAGCGCAAGCAATCACTGGTGATTTGATTGTTTTTGCGAGTGGTAACAAAGAAGCCTTTGAAAAGGTCAAAGAAATTTTTCCTAGTATGTCGAAGTCTAATTATTATTTAGGTGAGTGCGGTAACGGTTCAAAAATGAAATACTTGGCTAATTTATTGGTAGGTATTCATAATGCAGCAGCGGGAGAAGTTTTTGCTCTAGCAAGTAAGGCTGGTATGAATTTAGACGATGTCTACGAAGTGCTCAAGGATAGTGCTGGTGGATCAAAAATGTTTGCTATTCGCGGACCTCTGATGGTGAATAACGAGTATGACAAAGTGACAGCTACCGTTAACACCTTTATGAAAGACCTGTCAATTATTTCGAAGTTTGCTGCAGATTTAAATTGCCCAACGCCATTGTTTGATACCACTCATCAGTTGTATTATTCATCTTTAAATCAAGGTTTTGGTGAAGATGATACAGCGGTTGTTTGCAAGGTACTTGAGCAAATGGCTGGTGTTAAAAGGTAAGTGGGAACGAATTAGCTTTGCACCAAGGCAAAGCTAATTCATCTAAAAGCAGGTTAAGAAGTAACTTCATCCTCAGGTGCCGAAATACTACCGTAGTGCGTATAGGTGTTTTTCATGTACCACTGAAAATAAGACCAATAACTTTGATCCGGGTAGAGCGGTGGATTATCTTTCGTTTGGCAGGTCGGCAAACAAGAAGCCACAGCATCTAAGCTAGTATTGATAAAACAAGCAAATGAGTATCGATCATTGTGCTTGGGAGGTAAAACGCGATGTGGAGTTGCCCTAAAGCGATTGTTTGTCCAGCGCGACAAAAAAAGTCCTGTATTGACGATGATAGCGCCCTCAGGGACAACAGGCCAAAACCATTGGCTGTTTTCATCTAACACTTGTAAACCTTGCTCAAGCGCAGGTGGTAAAAAAGTCATAAAACCCGTGTCGGCATGCGCACCTAAACCAAATTCTTGATTTTCTACAAACTCTGTTTTGGGATATTTAGCAATACGGAAATAACTATATGGTTCAGCAAAATAGGGTAAAAAGTAGTTTTCAGGCAAGTCTAATGATTTCGCCCAAACAGGAAGAAGTTGCATCCCAAGTGCCTGTACCGTACTCATATACTTTTCTACGGTTATTTGAAAACTAGGTAAGTTTTCTGGCCAGAGGTTTCTTGAATAGAATTGTTTCCCAGCTATTAATTCAGGATGGTCTTTGGGGTAATCTGTCGCAACTACCATACATTCGACAGAATCTAATTTGGTATGGGTTTCGTAACTGGAATGTTTGAGCATTGTCGCTCTGGAGGGGATGTACCCCCTTTGATGATCAGTCACTTTAATTCTTAATTTTTCTTCATCAGCCAAGGCATGAAATTCACGCGTAGCAGCTTCCATTTCAGCAATTAATTCATCAGGTATTCCATGATTAATCACGCATAAGAAGCCAAGTTTTTCGCAAACATCTCGCCACTCATGACTTAATT
>CAISYI010000013.1 GCA_903889595.1 uncultured beta proteobacterium | reverse complement strand
TACCGATTATCTCTACCATTATTGGTGAGGGTGGCTCTGGTGGAGCACTTGCGATTGCGATGGGTGATATGGTGTTGATGTTGCAATACTCTACCTATTCAGTGATTTCGCCAGAAGGTTGTGCTTCCATTTTATGGAAAACGGCAGAGATGGCACCTGAAGCTGCAGAGCAATTAGCACTTACTGCACACCGGATCAAAGCTTTGGGTTTGATCGATAAAATTGTCAGTGAGCCAGTCGGTGGCGCTCACCGGGATCATGCAGGCATGATGGTTCTTTTAAAACGCGCTTTGGCGGATTCATTAAGACAGCTCACCGGTTTGAGTGTGAAAGAATTGCTAAAGCGTCGCCATGAACGATTCTTAAGTTATGGCAAATTTAAAGACACTACTGCCCTCTAATTCTTTTAGGGTTGAGCCGGGTAATCGCCTTGCGGTCGCCTTTAGTGGTGGTTTAGATTCCACAGTACTTCTCCATAGTATGGTTGCTGCCTACGGTCATGAACACGTGATTGCACTGCATGTGCACCATGGTTTGCAAGCGGTTGCCAAAGATTGGGTTGCGCACTGTGCCCGCATTGCTAAAGACTACGATATTGAATTTGATTCGCGCTCGATAGCGTGGCAAGAAGATGTCAATACTCTAAATAATATTGAAGCTCGTGCGCGAGCAGTTCGCTATGATGCGTTGGTGGAGATGTGTCAAACGCATCAAATTCACCATTTACTACTTGCACATCATCAAGATGATCAAGCTGAAACCGTTTTATTGCAACTCTTTCGAGGCGCAGGAATTCAAGGTTTATCGGCGATGCCGATGCAAAAGGAGATTGCGAGTGGCAGTGTTTCGATCTGGCGACCTTTTTTACATCTCACGCGCGCAGAACTCGAAGCCTACGCCCGTTTCTATCATTTAGAGTGGATTGAAGACCCTAGTAATCAAGATGAAGAGTTCACTCGCAACTTCATTCGGCAAAGGATCATACCCCTGGTTGAAGAAGTTCAACCACAATTTCGGAGTAATCTGGCTCGCTCAGCGCAACACTTTAGTCGGGCGCAACGCTTACTCGATCAATTAGCCGATAGTGATTTAAAGGAGATGAGTGAGGCCCTGGGTTTGAAGTTGAAGCCCTTACTTGCGCTGCGCACTAAAGATATGGACCGTGCCAGTAATGCACTGCGTAGATGGCTAGCCTTGCAAGGTGTTCTGATGCCGAGTGAGGAGCGTCTGAATGCCTGGTGGTTGGATATGGAACGTTTAAAAGATGTAGACGACCAGCGCTTAGCTTGGGCACATGACGGTAAATTACTGCGCTTATGGCGACAGCATTTAACCATTGTCGATAGTGAGATGCAGGGACAATGGGTCTTTCAAGCAATTAATGACCCTTTAGCCGGATATGGTTTATCGAATGCGGATTATGAGGGAGCACTTACTGATGGACTTATTCAAGAGTGTGCGCGTTCTGGCGGCGAAAAGATCAGAATAGCACCTAAGACACCTCGAAAAATATTGAAAAACCTTTTTCAGGAAATGGCCGTGCCGCCATGGCTGCGCACCGCTCCCTTATTAATGCTTGGCTCAGAGGTACTCGCTGTTGCTGGCGTTGGTATGAACCTTGACCTTTGCGTGGACAATGGTAAGCGTTGGGTAGCGCACTTTGAACCTATTGAAAAAAAATCTAAATAATCAATCAAGTCCTTGGTATCGGTCGTAAGATCCCTTTAGTAATCCTGCCCGAATTAGGTTACAAGGTGTAAAATGTTTCTTTTATTAAATTGAGCATTGATTGCAGCAGTTTGCAAACAGAGAATAACTATTTATGGCATTAATTGTTCACAAGTACGGCGGCACTTCAATGGGTTCTACAGAGCGCATTAAAAATGTTGCAAAGCGCGTTGCTAAATGGCAAAGAGCTGGTCATCAAATTGTGGTCGTTCCTTCAGCGATGTCAGGCGAAACGAATCGTTTGTTGGGACTAGCCAAAGAAATTACTTTGCATCCTGATCCAAGAGAATTAGATCAAATTGCGAGCACTGGAGAGCAGGTTAGTTCTGGTTTACTCGCTTTAGCCTTACAAGCAGAAGGTGTTGGTTCGGTGAGTTATGCGGGTTGGCAAGTGGCGATTCAAACGGACTCAGCGCATACTAAAGCGCGTATCAAATCAATTGATAAAGAAAAAGTGCTGGCTGATTTAAATCTTGGTAAAGTCGTAGTGATTACGGGCTTCCAAGGGGTCGATGAAAAAGGCAACATTACGACTTTAGGTCGTGGTGGTTCTGATACCTCTGCAGTAGCAGTCGCTGCTGCAATGGGTGCTGAGGAGTGTTTGATTTATACCGATGTGGACGGTGTGTATACGACCGATCCAAGAGTGTGTGATGAAGCGCGCCGCTTAGATCGAATTACTTTTGAAGAGATGATGGAAATGGCCAGTTTAGGATCGAAAGTGTTACAAATTCGGTCTGTGGAGTTTGCTGGTAAGTACCGCGTAAAAACTCGCGTTCTCTCATCATTGACTGACCCAATGATACCGCTCGACGTTGAAATGAAGTCTGGCACATTGATTACTTTTGAGGAAGATCCAAAAATGGAAGCAGCAGTTATTTCAGGTATTGCCTTTGCAAGAGATGAAGCAAAAATCACAGTATTAGGGGTGCCAGATAAGCCAGGTATCGCTTATCAAATTTTAGGTCCCATCGCTGAAGCCAATATTGATGTGGATATGATTATCCAGAATCAATCTGTTGATGGTTTTACCGACTTTACTTTTACTGTGCCTAGAGCGGAATATCAAAAAGCCTTGGAGATTTTAAAGTCAACTGTCCAGACCCACATTGCAGCGAGAGAAATCTCTGGTGATCCAAAAGTATCTAAAGTTTCTGTGGTTGGCGTTGGGATGCGCTCACACGTTGGTATTGCTAGCAAGATGTTTAGAACCCTTTCTGAAGAAGGTATTAATATTCAGATGATTTCTACTAGCGAAATTAAGATTTCTGTATTGATTGATGAGAAGTATATGGAGTTGGCAGTTCGTGCCCTTCATAAGGCGTTTGATCTAGAGTAAGCACTTTTCGAGTAAAAGAATCGAAGATTTGAGCCTAAAAGTTTCATAAAGGTTGATAAATCCGTTAGAATAACGGATGTTTGTTTAGCTACTAGATGTACCCAGTGCATCAGTAAAAGTTTTATGTTGTTCGGAGACGTGGCCGAGTGGTCGAAGGCACTCCCCTGCTAAGGGAGCATCTGGTCAAAAACTGGATCGAGGGTTCGAATCCCTCCGTCTCCGCCAGTAGTCCTTATAGATAAAGCCCTTACGGGCTTTTTTTATTTCTATCTACCATAAAACATACCAAACATCTTTTCCGGTCCAACTTTTTCCATTTGAGGCAAAGCCAAGGTACTTACGTTGCTCATTCCAAGGATTTGGCAGTGGAGTTAGTCTTTGCCTCTTTAACCAGTAACTCCCAATCATCTGGTGGATGACCTTGCCTAAGCATTCTTGCAAACACCAGGTAAGCATC
>CAISYI010000012.1 GCA_903889595.1 uncultured beta proteobacterium | reverse complement strand
TGGATTTCTCCTTTGGGCCCTTTGAAGTTTAGTTACGCATTCCCTTTGAATACAACTGATCAAGATCATATTCAAAACTTCCAATTCCAAATCGGTACAACCTTTTAATTTTCAAGGAAATTTTCATGAAACAACTTAAAGTTCAACATCTAATAAATTTAGTAGGATTTTCTTTTTTAGTGCTCTTATCTTCATTGGCACAATCTCAAGAAACCTCCGCTAAGATTGCTTACGTTAGTCTTGATAGAATCTTAAACGAGTCCAAAATTGCTAAAGAAGCACAAAACAAGATGCAAACTGAATTTGGACAACGTGAAAAAGAGGTCCGTGACGGTATTGCAAAAATCAAAACGGAAGCTGCTCAATTAGATAAAGATGCAGCAATCTTACCTGAGGCAGATCGTATTCGTAAACAACGCGAGCTAGCTGATCATGACCGTGAATTACAGCGTAAACAAAGAGAATTGATTGAGGATTCACAACGTCGTGGTGCTGAAGAAAGAGCGAAGATTTTTGAAAAAGCCAATCAAGTTTTGAAAACAATTGTTGAACAAAAAAAGTTGGATTTAGTTGTTCAGGATGCTGCTTATGTAAATCCTAGGATAGATATTACTAACGATGTCTTGGCTGCATTGAATAAGTAATCAATACTCATTTGCAAGCCATTTAAAAGTATGTCGCATTCATTAAATCTTGCTGTGCTTTCTAATCAGTTTGATTTTGTTTTACATGGTCAAGGGGATTTTACAATTAAGGGATTATCCCCCTTGGCAACTGCAAATGAAACACAGCTTTCTTTTTTAGTTAATCCTATTTATCGTTCCCAAGCTTTATCGAGTTCAGCAGGGGCCCTTATTTTGAATGAGGCTGACTACCAATTTGTCAAATCACAATCCGACAAGGCTCGTAATTATTTAGTTGCTAAGAATCCCTATGCCCTTTTTGCAAGAATAGCTCAGGAATTTGAGCGTTTAGGTAAACATGAAGAGCCTGGGTCAATTCATCCAACTGCGGTGGTTGAATCTGGTGCAATCATTTCATCTTCAGCAGTAATTGGTCCTTTTTGTACCATCAAGGCAGGCGCAAATATTGGTGACCATGTTAAGTTAGAAGGTCATGTCCATATTGGTAAAAATGTAAAAGTTGGTTCTTATTCTAAAATTTTCCCAATGACAGTCATTTATGATGAGTGTCAAATAGGTCAACGTTGTATTTTGCATGGTGGGGTTGTCATTGGCTCTGACGGATTCGGATTTGCCCCTGACTTTACTTCTACAGGTGGTGAATGGGTGAAAATTCCCCAATCAGGAAAAGTGATTGTCGGTAACGATGTAGAAATGGGTGCTTCAACAACTGTTGATCGTGGTGCAATGGCGGATACTGTAATTGGAGACGGTTGTAAGTTTGATAATCAAGTTCAAATTGGTCACAATGTAAAGATGGGTAATCATTGTGTGATGGCGGGTTGCTCAGGGGTTGCTGGAAGTACTGAATTAGGTAACCTTTGTATAATTGGTGGTTATTCAAATTTTTCAGGCCATCTTCAAATTGCCGATAGAACAACGGTTTCAGGTGGAACATCCATCACAAAATCAATCACAACCCCAGGGCTTCATTTTACTGGGGTATTCCCATTTACACAGCATGCTCAATGGGAAAAGAATGCAGCAATATTACGTGGTTTAGATAAGTTGCGTCAACAAGTAAGACAGTTAATCAAAGGGTAGACAAAAAATGACAGATAACCTGAATATGAACATTAATCGTATTCTTAAACTTATGCCCCATCGCTATCCAATTCTTTTAGTTGATAGAGTTCTAGACCTCGTGGAGGGCAAAAGCATTAAGGCCTTGAAAAACGTTTCAGTTAACGAGCCCTATTTTCAAGGGCATTTTCCTGAGTTTCCAGTGATGCCAGGAGTTCTGATTTTAGAGTCTTTAGCTCAAGCCTCGGCTCTACTTGCATTCTCTCAAGAGCAAAAGAAAGACACTATTTATTATTTTGCGGGTATTGATAATGCGAGATTTAAAAAGCCCGTTACCCCAGGCGATCAGCTCATATTAAACGCCGAAGTTGTTCGTAATAAAGCTGGTATTTGGAAGTTTTATGCCTTTGCTACAGTAGACAACGAAATTGTTGCTCAAGCAGACTTACTCTGTGCAATTCGTCCAAAAGGTGAATAACATGGCATTAATTCATCCTACTGCTATTGTTGATCCTACTGCAATTGTTGATATCACAGCGCAAATTGGTCCTTATGCAATTATTGGAGCTAAAGTTAAAATTGGCGCTCGGACACAAATTGGTTCTCATACAGTGATTGAAGGTAAGACTACTATTGGCGAGGATAATAAGATAAGCCATTTTGCAGCAATTGGAGGCGTTCCTCAAGATATGAAATATCAAGGTGAGGATACTGAGCTGATTATTGGTGATCGAAATACGATTCGTGAGTTCACAACTATTCATACTGGTACTGCTCAAGACCTTGGTAAAACTGTCATCGGTAATGATAATTGGATAATGGCATATGTTCACATTGCCCACGATTGCCAAGTGGGAAATCACACTATATTTTCTAGTAATGCCCAAATTGCAGGCCATGTAATCGTTGAGGATTGGGCTATATTGGGAGGAATGTCAGGCGTTCATCAATTCGTTCGGATTGGCCGACATTCGATGTTAGGTGGTGCATCTGCTTTGGTTCAAGACATACCACCATTTGTGATTGCTGCAGGTGATAAAGCTTCCCCACACGGACTCAATGCTGAGGGCCTTAAAAGACGTGGATTTTCCCCAGAAACCATTACTGCTTTAAGACATGCTTATAAACTTTTATACAAAGATGGATTAACTTTTGAAGATGCGAAAATTGCTATTCAAGAGATGATTTCAACGGTTCCACAAGGAGAATCTACTTCTATGGAAACAATAGAAAATCTTCAAGAATTTTTAAATTTTATTACTGCCTCAAAACGCGGTATTATCCGGTAACTTATGTCCAATCAAATCATCACCTGTATAGCGGGCGAGCCATCGGGCGATTTGCTTGGTGCAGAATTAGTATCTGGTTTAAAGTCAAACTCTTTTACTTCTCAATTTCAATTAAACGGAATTGGCGGTTCCCATATGGCATCAGTTGGTTTCCAATCGCATTGGGATATGTCGACTTTGAGTGTCCGTGGTTATGTTGAAGCATTAAAACAACTTCCCGCAATTTTAAAAATTCGTAAAGAACTCATTCGTAGTATTCAAGCAAATCCACCCAGTGTCTATGTCGGTATTGATGCACCAGACTTCAACTTGTTTGTTGAGAAAAAGTGTAAACAGTGGAATATTCCTACGGTTCATTATATTGGTCCTTCTATTTGGGCTTGGCGCAGTAATCGCCTAAATAATATTAAAAAAGCAGTAGATCACATGCTTTGTATATTCCCATTTGAACCTGATATTTACCATCAAGCGGGAATGAAAGCGACTTACGTTGGCCATCCTTTAGCACATAAAATTCCATTAAAACCGGACCCTGACAGTGCTAAAAAGTTTTTATTCCAAAGTAATTTATTGAAATTTGGCGAAATTTCTACTGATGAGACTATTATTGCTGTATTGCCGGGAAGTCGTGAGTCAGAAATTGAATATATTGGTAAAGGGTTTTTTGATGCGATTGGCCATATGTATCAGATGCATCAGGGTTCAATCCGTTTTTTAGTGCCTGTTGCAACCCCTAAGCTAATGGGTATGCTGGTAGATTTGAAAAATGATTTATTAATTACTTATCCCAATGCAAAAATTGAGTTAGTTAATGGACAATCTAGTAAGATTTTAGAAGCCGCTGATTCCGTCCTAATTGCAAGTGGTACAGCAACCCTAGAAGCAGCTTTATGGAAAAAGCCCATGGTTATTTCCTATACTGTACCTTGGTTGACTGCGCAAATTATGAAACGTCAGGGATATTTGCCTTACATCGGCTTACCTAATATCTTGTGTCAAAATTTTGTTGTTCCTGAGTTACTGCAAGATCAAGCAGATCCTAAGGTCATGGCTAAAGCAACACTTGAGTGGCTTGAACATCCCGCTCAATTAGCCCAATTGGTTGATATTTTTGAAGAGTTGCACCATGTTCTGAGAAAACCAAGTGGTGAAATTTCTGCTCAAGTAATTGAGGATACCATTAAGAATTCTAAGTAAAAGCTTCTAATGGAAATAATCTGTGGCATTGATGAAGTAGGTAGGGGTCCATTGGTCGGTAATGTCGTAGCTGCTGCAGTCATATTGCCAAAAAACTTTGATCTTCCTGGATTAAATGATTCCAAAAAACTGACTAGTAAACAGAGAGAAGAACTGAATTTACAAATTAAAAGTACGGCTCTTGCTTGGGGTATAGGTCAAGCCAGTCCCGCGGAAATTGATCAAATTAATATCTTATATGCTTCCTTATTGGCTATGAGTAGGGCATTTCATGAAATGCTAAACAAATTTAATATTGAACCTAGTTTGGTTTTGGTAGATGGCAATCGTTGTCCTGAATTAAGTTATCCAACTCAAGCTATCATCAAAGGTGACAGTACAATCGCGCAAATATCTGCAGCCTCAATTATTGCTAAAGTGTATCGTGATCAGCAAATGATGGAACTACATGAAAAATATCCAGAGTATGGTTTTCATCATCATATGGGCTATCCAACGAAGCAACATCTTGAGAAAATTAAGAACTATGGGGTTACACCTGAATACAGAAAAACATTTAAACCCGTGAAAGCAATCTTACAGTCGAGTAATCAATGAGTTATGACTTATATTCTTTTTTTAAAGAGATTCAATCCAAATCAAATGACTCAGTTAAAGAACTCATTATTCATCAAGAGGGTGGTTCTAGAGCAAATAAACTAAGGAAAGAAAGTGGACTTGCTTTAATTGAAGGTATTCATCTTTTAGATAGTTGGATGAAGTCGGATCAACTTCATCAAATACAAGCCATTTTTACTACTGCTAAAGGTTTAGAGCATACAGAAATTAGCGCACTTTTGTATCGTGTAATTGATCATTTCCAAGATGCAGGATTGAGATTTCCAGAGCTTATTATGTTGGACGAGAGTTTACATAAGTTAGTGACTTTAATGCCAGAAGCACCTCTTTTACAGTGTCTTATGAAGATTCCAACTGAGGTAAAAATCAATTATTCCGCTGATATAGTGATCTTAGATGCGATTCAGGATGCTGGTAATGTTGGGACTATTTTAAGGACCTGTGCTGCAGCTGGATTTGAGCAAGTCATTTGTATAAAAGGAACGGCAGCAGTTTGGTCGAATAAAGTTCTTAGAGCTGGAATGGGGGCGCAGGCCTCATTAAAAATCATTGAGGCAGTAGCTCCATATCAATTATTAACTGATCTTGAAATCCCGTTATTGTGCTCACAACTTGATGAAGCGATGAGTCTTTACGAGATATCAAGCAAGTTAGAGAAACCGGTGGCATGGGTTTTTGGAAATGAGGGGCAGGGAATTGGTCTTGAATTACGCCAAGACGGTTTGGGAGTGAAAATTCCGCAGGTGGAATCGGTTGAATCTCTCAACGTTTCTGCAGCGGCAGCCATTGCCTTGTTTGAGACCAGAAGAGTTCGGTTGTCATCAATTACCTAACTTTTAGGTTAATAACGACAATCTATTTATCTAATTTGATATCTTGCAAGATGGTCGTGGCAATTTCTTCAATGGACTTATGCGTAGAAGACAACCAAGAAATATTTTCTCTTTTCATCATTGCTTCTGCTTCATTGACTTCATATCTACAATTATCCAAACTTGCATATTTGCTCCCTGGACGTCGTTCATTTCGAATTTCTGATAATCGGTTTGCCTGAATCGTCAGTCCGAATAATTTATTCTGGTATTTTTTTAGTTCTGAAGGTAATTCTCCTCGTTCAAAATCATCTGGAATCAAAGGATAATTCGCTGACTTAACACCGTATTGCATGGCAAGATAAAGGCAGGTTGGTGTCTTTCCACTCCTTGAAACGCCAACAAGGATGACATCTGCCATTTCTAAATTTTTATGAGATTGTCCATCATCATGGGCTAAGGAAAAGTTTATTGCTTCAATCCGGTTTCGGTAACTTTCCGTATCAATGTTTTGGTGAAACTGCCCAATAGCATGGGTCGACTTTTCATTTAATTCAACCTCTAATGGAGCAACGAAGGTATGAAACATATCCATGACCATTGCATTAGCTTGATTAATCACAGCATTAATCTCTTCGTTTACTAATGTAGTAAAAACAATTGGTTTAACACCAGTTGTTTGTGCTATTTGATTTATTTCAGATAGGGCGTGATGTGCTTTATCCAAAGTATTAATAAAAGGCAGGCGAATTTGTTTAAATCTAATTTCGAACTGTGCGAGGATCGAGTGGCTAAAAGTTTCAGCTGTAATTCCTGTTCCATCTGAAATGATAAATACTGTGCGAACTTGATGATTCATATTTTATTTGACTGATAGAATGAATAGATTATATATCGTGCAGATTTTTTATTTTTAGAGAGTATTTATTATGACTAACTTTACGCATGCGACTTCATATGTCATTCCATTTGAAGATTTGAGGATGACAGACGTAGAAATTGTGGGGGGTAAAAATGCCTCCTTGGGTGAAATGATTTCCCAGCTTCATGCCAAAGGTGTGAGAGTCCCGACTGGATTTGCCACAACTGCCTTTGCTTTTCGAGAATTTCTTGAACACAACCAATTAACGCAAAGAATCATTGATCGCCTCAAAGATTTAAATATCGACGATGTAAAGGCTCTCGCACAAGCGGGTGAGGAAATTCGACAGTGGATTATTAATAGCCCACTTCAACCAAAACTAGAAGAGCAAATTCGGATTGCTTTTAAAACCTTGGATGCCGATGGACTTGGCTCGTTTGCAGTGCGCTCATCAGCAACTGCTGAGGACTTGCCAGATGCTTCATTTGCTGGTCAACAAGAGAGCTTTTTAAATGTGGTGGGGATTGAAGATGTTCTTGTTCGATTAAAAGAAGTATTTGCATCTCTTTATAACGACCGAGCGATTTCTTATCGAGTTCACAAAGGATTTTTACATGCTGAGGTGGCACTATCCGCTGGTGTACAACGCATGGTTCGCTCAGATAAAGCAGCTTCTGGTGTCATGTTTACTTTAGATACTGAATCTGGTTTTAAAGAGGCTGTATTCATTACTTCTAGTTACGGTCTTGGTGAGACCGTAGTGCAAGGGGCAGTGAACCCTGATGAGTTTTATGTGTTTAAGCCGTCTTTGAAATCAAATCACTACCCAATTATTCGCCGTAACCTTGGATCAAAATTAATTCAAATGCGCTTCACGGAAGAGGGTGAAGAAGGTCGAGTTAAAACGATTGATGTCCCTCTTGAAGCAAGAAATCGCTATTCATTAGAAGATCCTGACATTATTGAGTTAGCTAGGTACGCCCTCATCATTGAAGAACATTATGGTCGTCCAATGGATATTGAATGGGGTAAGGACGGCGTTGATCAAAAAATTTATATCCTGCAAGCAAGACCCGAAACAGTAAAAAGCCAAGCAGTTGGGCAAGTCGAATTGAAATATCAATTAAAGGGCAGTTCTACGGTGCTGACTCATGGACGTGCCATTGGCCAGAAAATCGGCGCTGGTCCAGTTCGTATTATTCGCGATCCATCTGAGATGGACCGTGTTCAACCAGGAGATGTTCTTGTTGCAGATATGACCGACCCTAACTGGGAACCGGTTATGAAGCGAGCTTCAGCTATCGTTACTAATCGTGGCGGTAGAACCTGCCATGCAGCGATTATTGCCAGAGAATTAGGTGTTCCAGCGGTTGTAGGCTGTGGGGATGCGACAGATGTTTTGATGGACGGAGCCATGGTAACGGTGTCCTGTGCAGAAGGAGATGAAGGTAAGATCTATGACGGCTTACTTGATACTCAGGTGAGTGAAGTTCACCGTGGTGTTTTACCAGATATTCCACTCAAAATTATGATGAATGTCGGTAATCCCCAGTTAGCTTTTAATTTTTGCCAATTGCCAAATCAAGGTGTAGGTCTAGCTCGTTTAGAGTTCATCATTAACAACAATATTGGTGTGCATCCTAGTGCTATTTTGCAATACCCTAATATTGACGCTGACTTGAAGGTTGCAATAGAAAGTATTGCCCGTGGACACTCTAGCCCGCAGGCATTTTACGTTGATAAGTTATCTGAGGGCATTGCGACGATTGGAGCCGCTTTCTATCCTAAGCCAGTGATTGTTCGACTATCAGACTTTAAATCTAATGAATATAAAAAACTTATTGGTGGCACTAGATATGAGCCAGATGAAGAAAATCCAATGTTAGGCTTTAGAGGGGCTTCACGTTACATTTCTGCTGATTTTGCTAAAGCATTTGAAATGGAGTGCGAAGCAATCAAACGTGTCCGTAATGAAATGGGGCTGACAAATATCGAAATCATGATCCCATTTGTTAGAACTGTTAAACAAGCTGCTAAGGTAATTGATTTATTAGCTAAAAACCAATTAGTTCGTGGTGAAAATGGCCTTCGTATTGTGATGATGTGCGAAATCCCTTCAAACGCTATATTAGCGGATGAATTTCTCGAATACTTTGATGGCTTCTCCATTGGTTCTAATGATTTAACCCAATTATCACTTGGCTTAGATCGTGATTCTGGTATGGAGTTGTTAGCTATAGACTTTGATGAAAGAGATCCTGCAGTATTATTTTTAATCGAAAGAGCAATCCAAGCCTGTAATGCTAAAGGAAAGTACATTGGCATTTGTGGTCAAGGCCCCTCTGATCACCCCGATTTTGCAAAGTGGTTAATGGAGAAAGGAATTGCCTCCATTTCTCTAAATCCAGATACAGTAGTAAAAACCTGGCAAGAACTCGCTAAATAATTAACCAGTAATAAACAAAGGCCTTGATTATTGATCAAGGCCTTTTTTGTTTAAGGTGATAGAAGTCTAATTTAATTGAATATGGTTGGAATTGGCCCTAAACGATGAGAATGGGCGGCTATTTTAGCGTTCTCATCTTGCTCTGACCATTTTGGATCTTCGACGCTCATGATAATCTCTGTAAGCTTTTGGCCCCAAAGTTTTCTAAGCATACTAAAATACGGGTTTTGCTCGTCAATAGAAATAGCTAGGTGTTTAACCATAGAATCTTTTTGATAGACCATTAGATCGAGCGGTAGACCCACAGAAATATTACTTTTGAGAGTTGAGTCCATCGAAATTAATGCACATTTCGTGGCTAACTCTAAACTGGTATCGTAATTAATGACTCGGTCGAGAATAGGTTTACCGTACTTTGCTTCCCCGATTTGAAAATAACAAGTCTCAGGCGTGGACTCTACAAAATTGCCTGCAGAGTAAATATTAAATAAGCGGTGTTTCTCACCTTTAATTTGCCCACCAAAAATAAAATTACAGTTGAAATCAATATTAGAGCTGTTAAGTGCTGTTTCATCACGTTCTTTTACGGCACGAATTGCTTTACCAACCACAAGGGCAGCGTCATAAGAATTTTTTGCGTTCCAAAGATTAATGCCATCAAACTTTTGTCCTTGGATCAGCATTTCTTTCACTGACTGAGTAATTGCTAAATTACCAGAGCTCATCATGGTAAATAAACGACTTTTATCTTTTTCGAAAATGACCATTTTTCTGAATGTACCAATGGCATCAACTCCAGCATTCGTTCTGGTATCTGATAAAAAAACCATGCCTTTTTCTAGGCAAAGGGCAACGCAATAAGTCATATATTTAATCTCATTTTTCTGAAGAGATTAATTTAACATTCTTTTAGTGAAATATTGGTTAAGAGACTTTCCTCGCCACCACCAGATCGAACTCCTTTAACTGGAGCGACGTGATCATGGTCACGTCCCACTGCCAAACGAACATGGCAATCATTGGTCAAACATTGGTTAGTAATATCTATACTGAGCCATTCAGCTTGGTCAATATTTAAACACACATCAATCCAAGCATGTGTTGATTCAACAGGCTTAATTGCATCATATACATATCCACTAACGTATCTTGCCGGAATACCGCTAAACCGACAATAACTTAACATGAGATGGGCTTGATCTTGACAGACTCCCTTACCCAGTGCAAAAGCCTCAGAAGCTAATGTTTTAGAATGAGTTATTCCGGTAACATATTGAATTTTTTCACCAATATTTCTTGTTAGCTCGAGTAAACTTTCCTCATTCCAAATCGAAGGAGTGATCTTTTTGAAGTACTCTATCATTTCCCCATTCGGATTTGTTAAATCCGTCTGTTGCAATAAATAATAGGGTGATACCGATTTAGGTTGATCAACAATCAAATATTCATTTTTTGTTTCAATTTCACCTTTAGCCTCAATCATCAGTTCTGAATAATTACTACCCATCACAAAGCTTTGCATTGCATTGCCAAAAGCATCGATTGATTCAAACACTTTACTTGGTGCATTCACTCGCCAACGAATAATCTCTTGAGTAAAGTGATTTTGAGGTGTTAATCGTAATTCGTGGATGGAATGATGAACAGGGCGATCGTAGCGAAACTCGGTTTGATGATGGACTTTTAATTTCATTAGGACACAGATAGAGGGATGAGGTAACTATTACTAAATTCGTCAGCAATGTGGTTAATTTTTTCTAAAAAGCGTTGAATGAAATTATCGAGACCTTCGGCAAAAATATCATCCACATCGGAATAATCTAGTTCGGACTTTAATTTACTTACTAAATGTTCAATATCTCTAGATTGATGGGCCTTTAAATCGCCTAGAAGACTTAGTATGCTATTGATACACTTGGTCAATGATCTTGGCAGTAATGGGTTAAAGACTAACAGGTCAACAATTCTTTCCGGTGTTATTTGATCAGCGTAAGTTTGCCGGTAAATTTCAAAAGCAGAGACTGATCTTAAAAGTGAAACCCAGTGATAGAAATCAAAGATTTCATTTGAATTCATTTGGTTTGATCGCGAAGAGCTAGACTGACTTTGTGTCATGCTACCCGAACTCATTTGACTTGATTGTTGTTGCCCAGCTTGATGAACTTGATATTTAGCTTTTAAAATTCGTGCGGTATTGTCCGCTCTTTCTAAATAAGTACCGATTTCTAAAAATTTAAAGGACTCATTCACCAACATGGTGCCAATGACCACTCCATGAAATAAATGACAACGATATTTGACCCATTCAAAAAATGCTGATGGATCATCATCTGGAGTATTTGGTAAAAACTTTTGAACATTTAAGTACGTTAAATTTTGCGTTTCCCATACTTCGGAAGGAATTTTTCCGCGAATAATTCGGGCATTGACCCTTGCAGAATTTAAGCAGGTGAGAATACTGGATGGATTATCTAGATCTGAAATCATGAATTGCAAAACATTTTCACGGGTATATGCGGAATATTTTGAATCGAATAAATTCTCAAGTAATGAAACATTCAGGATTTTTCTCCATGTTTCTTCCATGGTGCTATCTGGATGGGGCATTAGTGAGGTTTGATAGGCAACATCAAGCATCCTAGCCGTATTTTCGGCTCTCTCGTTATAGCGAGACATCCAATAGAGACAATCAGCGGTGCGACTCAACATATTTATGCCTCCAAAACCCAAGTGTCTTTTGTGCCACCACCCTGAGAGGAGTTGACCACCAAAGAGCCTTCTTTTAAGGCAACTCTGGTGAGTCCACCTTGAACCATTTTAATTTGTTTACCTGACAACACTAAGGGGCGTAAATCAATGTGCCTAGGGGCAACTCCTGACTCTACAAAAGTAGGACAGGTTGATAGGGAGAGGGTGGGTTGGGCAATATATTTTTCAGGATTGTCGGTTATCAGTTTACGGAAAATCTCTATCTCACCCTTAGTTGCGACGGGCCCAATTAACATTCCGTAACCACCAGCACCGTGCGTTTCTTTAACCACTAACTCACTTAAATGGGCAAGGGTATATTTTAGATCTTCTGGTTTGCGACATTGGTACGTCGGTACATTTTGCAGGATTGGCTTTTCGCCAAGATAAAACTCAATCATATCCGGTACATAGGGATAAATAGACTTATCATCTGCAATTCCAGTACCTACTGCATTAGCAATGCCCACGTTCCCAGCCCGATATGCAGACAAGATACCAGGTATGCCAAGACTAGAGTCAGAACGAAGTGCTAAAGGATCTAAAAAGTCATCATCGATTCTTCGATAGATGACATCAACTACTTGTGGCCCTTCAGTCGTTCTTAAAAACACTTGTTCATTTTTAACGAATAGGTCGTTTCCTTCAACAAGCTCAACTCCCATTTGCTGAGCAAGATAGGAGTGTTCAAAATAAGCAGAGTTATACATCCCTGGAGTCAAAACAACAACATTTGATTTTTTCTTAGTCCCTGTTGGTGATCCGGTCTTTAAACACTCTAACAACAAGTCTGGATAATGCGCTACTGGAGCAACACGATACTTTTCGAAGAGTTCAGGGAATAAGCGCATCATCATCTTACGGTTTTCTACCATGTAAGACACGCCTGAAGGGACTCTTAAGTTGTCCTCTAATACAAAATATTCACCAGCATTAGCTCTTACGATATCAATGCCGGCGATGTGTGCATAAATGTCTCTTGGGAGGTTCACAAAACGCATTTCGGGACGATATTGTGAATTATTGTAAATTTGTTGGCGGGGAATAATTCCCGCTTTTAAAATTTTCTCGTCATGATAAATATCTTGTAAAAAAAGATTTAAGGCACTGACGCGTTGTTTTAAGCCTCCTTCAAGGATTTGCCATTCTGATGCAGGAATGATTCGAGGAATCTGATCAAAGGGAATCGTGCGTTCTGTCCCTTTTTCATCCCCATAAACAGCGAAAGTGATACCAATTCGCCTAAAAATGAGCTCGGCCTCTGCCCGTTTATAGGACATTTCTGTATCATTTTGTTTTTTTAGCCATTGATCAAAAATCTCATAATGTGAACGAGATTTTCCGGAATCAAGGTGCATTTCATTAAAAGGAGTCGCCATAACTATAAGATACAAGAAAAATGTGAAGTTTCACATAATTAATGTATGAAAAAGAACATTAAAAGCACTATTTATGTGCTTAATATTTATTTTGGACAGTTAACCATACTTGCCGCGACTAATTTGAGCTTTTTCTCTTACCCAGTCACGCTCTTTTTCCGTCTCACGTTTGTCAAATTGTTTTTTCCCTTTAGCTAAGCCTACTTCGCATTTGACCCTACCTTTTGAGTAATGTAAGTTCAATGGAACCAAAGTAAATCCTTTTTGTTCAGCTTTGCCGATCAGCTTACTAATTTCTGCCGCATGCAAAAGTAATTTTCGAGTGCGTGTTGGTTCTGGGTAAATGTGCGTTGATGCTTCTGGAAGTGGACTGATGTGACTACCAATCAAGTATAGTTCAGCGTCGCGTACGACTACGTAAGCTTCTTTTATATTGGCTCTACCTGCGCGTATTGCTTTTACTTCCCAACCTTGTAAAACGATACCGGCTTCGTAACGATCTTCAATGAAATAGTCAAAGAATGCTTTTTTATTATCAATAATGCTCATCTTTACATTATATTTTCAAACTGACGTCTGGCATAGATAATTTTTGCTTGAGAAGTCACAATAAACAGAATCGTGGATAATAATAAACATAGGAGACCTATGGCAGACATTCAAAAATCACTATTAATTGGACATTCAGCAGAAAGAATGTATGGTCTTGTTACGGATGTTGAGAAATATCCTGAGTTTTTACCTTGGTGTGGAGGAGTTGAAGTCTTCGCTTCTAACGAAGAAATGATGGAGGCAAAGATACACATCAACTTTAAAGGGGTAAAACAGTTTTTCCATACGCGTAATATTCAGCAGTTTCCCCATACAATCGATATGCAATTTATCGATGGCCCGTTTAAGGCATTTACTGGTAAGTGGATTTTTACGCCTTTGGAGAAAGATGCTTGCAAAATAGAGTTTCATTTGAAATATGAGTTTTCTAACTTTGTCTTGGATAAATTAATTGGGCCTGTTTTTGGCATGATTGCCAATACCTTTGTAAATAGCTTTGTCACAAGAGCTAATGATTTGTTCGGTGAGTAATGAGTGAATTCAAGGTAGAACTAGCTGATACCCGTAAAAAAATCAGCTATTTCCAGGAGTTTTTACTCGATAAACCTTTTGATAAAGATACCTATACCCTAAAAGAAGTACTATTTAAAATTGGGTTTAATGAAGTCGAAATTGATCTTTTATTCGCAGAAAAAGGATTAATTGGAGTTTTCGGGGTGGTTTTATTAGCAGATTCTCCTGTTTATACCGGGGATAGAATTGAACTTTACACTCCAATCTTGATTGATCCAAAGAATGCTCGTCGAAAAAAAGCCAATCAAAATAAAGATGCCCAACTCAAAGCCAAAGCAAAACAAAAATCAAAAGAAAAGGCTTTGAGAGAAACTTAATTGTTTTTTTAGTAAACATTTATAATATTGTTTTGCTTCTAGGGGGTTGTATGCGTTTATTGAAAAAAGCACTTACCTTTGACGATGTCCTGTTAGTTCCAGCTTATTCTTCAGTTTTACCAAGAGATACGCAACTAGGGACGAAACTTACCCGTCAGATTTCGTTGAATATTCCACTAGTATCTGCTGCAATGGATACTGTTACTGAAGGTCGTCTTGCCATTGCAATGGCTTCAGAGGGCGGCATAGGTATTATTCATAAGAATTTAAAACCTGCTGAGCAGGCTAGGGAAGTTCTCAAAGTAAAGCGTTACGAATCTGGCGTCTTAAGAGACCCGATTACGATTGATCCAAACATGACAGTACGAAGAGTCATAGCGCTTTCCAAAGAACATGGTTTTTCTGGATTCCCAGTATTAGAGGGGAAAAAAGTTGTCGGTATTATTACGAACCGTGACTTGCGATTTGAAGAAGATTTAGACGCCACCGTTAGTAAAAAAATGACACCAAAAGAGCGTTTGGTTACTATTAAGGAAGGTGCAAGTTTAGATGAGGCAAAGCGCCTTTTAAACAAACACCGTCTCGAGCGCGTTTTAGTCGTCAATGATGACTTTGAGCTAAAAGGTCTTGTAACGGTCAAAGATATTATGAAAGCGACGGAACATCCTAATGCATCCAAAGATGATTTAGGGCGTTTGATTGTTGGGGCCGCAGTGGGCGTTGGCGCTGAAAATGATGAACGGATTGAGTTGCTGATTCATGCAGGTGTTGATGTATTAGTAGTAGATACAGCCCATGGTCATAGTCAGGGTGTTCTCAACCGAGTTAAATGGATTAAAGATAACTATCCTAATATTCAGGTAATTGGCGGCAATATTGCAACTGGCGAAGCAGCACTTGATCTAGTCAAGCATGGTGCTGATGGAGTTAAGGTTGGTATTGGTCCTGGATCGATTTGCACTACTAGAATTGTGGCTGGCGTTGGCGTTCCACAAATTACTGCAATTGAGAATGTCGCAACTGCTTTATTGGGTACTGGTGTTCCATTAATTGCTGATGGCGGAGTTCGGTACTCGGGAGATATTTCTAAAGCTTTAGCAGCTGGAGCACATACAGTCATGATGGGAAGTATGTTTGCAGGTACTGAAGAAGGTCCCGGTGAAGTATTCTTATTTCAAGGTAGATCATATAAAAGCTACCGAGGAATGGGGTCTGTCGGCGCGATGAAGGATGGTGCAGCTGATCGTTATTTCCAAGAGGACAATAGTGCTAACGTGGACAAACTAGTTCCAGAGGGTATTGAAGGACAAGTGCCGTTTAAAGGTAGCGTGATTCCAATCATGCATCAATTAACCGGTGGTGTTCGCTCTTCTATGGGATATTGTGGCTGTAAAACAATCGAAGAGCTGCATGAAAAAGCAGAGTTTGTAGAAATTACCTCTGCAGGAGTCAGAGAATCTCACGTCCATGATGTCATGATTACTAAAGAAGCTCCAAACTACCATATTGATTAACCGTTAAAAATAAAGATTCCATCAGTGCACGATAAGATACTCATTTTAGATTTTGGTTCGCAAGTTACTCAGTTAATTGCCAGAAGGGTGAGGGACTCTAAAGTTCTCTCTGAAATTTACCCCTATGACATTGATGAGGCTCGCTTGTCTCAAATCGTTAAAAATGAAAACGTCAAAGGGATCATTCTTTCTGGCGGTCCTAGTTCTGTTACTGAAGGTGATACACCAAGAGCGCCCCAAATCGTTTTTGAACTGGGTTTGCCTGTGCTGGGTATCTGCTATGGGATGCAAACCATGGCTGAACAATTAGGTGGTGCAGTAAAAACAGCCGAATCATTGGGTAAATCAAGAGAGTTTGGTTATGCAGAGGTTCGTGCACGGGGTCATACTCAATTACTGAACGGCATAATGGATTTTGAAACTCCTGAGGGCCACGGGATGCTCAAAGTCTGGATGAGTCATGGTGATTCAGTAACTATTATGCCAGAGGGTTTCAAATTAATGGCTTCTACTGAATCATGTCCTATTGCAGGGATGGCTGACGAAGTACGTCAATTTTATGCGGTTCAGTTTCATCCAGAAGTTACCCATACGGTCCAGGGAACTGCCATTTTAGAAAAATTCGTTCATGGTATTTGTGCATGTAAGCCAGATTGGGAAATGGGTGATTACATCTCGGAAGCCGTCGCAACAATTAAGGCACAGGTTGGTAGTGATGAAGTGATTTTGGGTCTTTCTGGTGGGGTTGATTCTTCTGTTGCCGCAGCACTGATTCACCGTGCCATCGGAGATCAACTAACCTGTGTATTTGTTGATCATGGATTGCTACGTCTGAATGAAGGTCAGATGGTCATGGAGATGTTTGCCAAAAATCTAGGTGTAAAAGTTATTCATGTGCAAGCCGAAAAACAGTTTATGGGCAAACTGGCTGGCGTGAGTGATCCGGAGCAAAAACGTAAAATTATTGGTCGTGAGTTTGTCGAAGTGTTCCAAGCAGAATCAGCAAAAATTGCAAATGCAAAATGGCTTGCTCAAGGAACCATTTACCCAGATGTGATTGAATCTGCTGGTAAAGGTAAGAAGGGTACGCATACGATTAAGAGCCACCATAATGTTGGTGGTCTGCCAGAAGATATGCATTTAAAACTTCTCGAACCTCTCAGAGAACTTTTTAAAGATGAGGTAAGGGAACTTGGTATTTCTTTAGGTCTCCCAAAGGAAATGGTATATCGCCATCCGTTCCCAGGTCCTGGTCTAGCAGTCAGAATTTTGGGTGAAGTGAAGCAAGACTTTGCACAATTGCTGCAAAGAGCTGACGCAATTTTTATTGAAGAGTTAAGAAATACAATAGATCCCGCATCTGGAAAAAGTTGGTATGACTTAACGAGTCAGGCTTTTGCTGTATTTTTACCCGTGAAATCTGTTGGAGTCATGGGCGATGGAAGAACATATGAGTACGTTGTTGCACTTCGTGCTGTTCAAACACTTGATTTTATGACGGCTCACTGGGCACACTTGCCACATGATTTGTTGGGAAAAGTGTCAAATCGAATCATCAACGAAGTCAGAGGAATTAATCGGGTGGTCTACGATATCTCTGGTAAACCACCAGCTACGATTGAGTGGGAATAGTTTCCTCAAGTGAAGCAACTGATCTTATCAATAGATTAAATTTACCCACCCGGCAGTTTTACAAGTGATGTTTTCCGATAAATACCCTTTAAGATAATGTGTTTGTTGTAATATACCAGTTCACGTATAATTTCTTATGGCTTACAAAGAAAAAGAATTGAAGTGGATTGGTAGTAGTTACAAAGATTTAATGGCTTTGCCTGATGATGTTAGAAGAGAGTTCGGCTTTGCGTTATCACTTGCACAATTCGGTGAAAAACATATAAATGCTAAGGTTTTAAAGGGATTTGGCAGTGCAGGCGTTTTAGAGGTCATTGAAAATGATATAGGAGGGACTTATCGAGCTGTTTACACGATTAAGTTTATTGACGTGGTTTTTGTACTCCACTGCTTTCAGAAAAAAAGTAAGTCAGGAATAGGAACGCCCAAAGAAGATATCAACATTATCCAAAATCGAATGAAACTTGCTGAACTAATATCAAAGGGTTAAAAAATGAAAAATAAAATAATTAATGGAGTCGAAGTTATTACCGGAAGCAACAATGTTTACGCTGATCTAGGTCTTGAAAATGCAGAAAAATTGAAGATCAAGACCGGTTTAATAATTAAAATTATCAAGGCGATGCATACTCAGGAGCTTACTCAAGATCAAGCTGCAAAACGAATGGGAATTTCTCAACCAAAGGTTTCTGAGATGATGAGAGGTAACTTTACAAATGTTTCCGAGAGGAAACTAATGGATTGTTTAACTAAGTTGGGCTACGACATTGAAATCAAAGTACGTCCTTCCAAAGCCTTGGTTGGTAATATGATGTTGGTTGTTTGTTAAAGTTTTATCAACTAATGTCCATCTTATCCCTATTAGATATGTTAAATCCAATGCATCGCTTATGGAGTCATGGGAGATGGTAGAACTTATGAGTACGTTGTTGCCCTTCGAGCTGTTCAAACGCTTGATTTTATGACGGCCCACTGGGCACGCTTGCCACATGATTTGTTGGGTAAAGTGTCAAATCGAATTATTAACGAGGTTCGAGGAATTAATCGGGTGGTCTAAGATATTTCTGGTAAACCACCAGCTACGATTGAGTGGGAATAATAACTATTTCGGTTGTTAATAAATTCCTAATTTGATTCCACTAAAGGTTTAACGATTTAATTCTTCACGAATAACTCTGCGCATAGTTTCTTCTATTGTATGAATCGTCATAGCCTCTCTCAAGGTAGCATTGATTAAAGTCTGATAGCCTCTTCCACCAGCTTGAGCACGGTACCAGCCGAGTACATCTGGGTCAAGTGTGATGTTAATTTTTTTCTTTTTAAGTTCCAAATGAAAAGCTACCTTACCTTCAACGGGCGTAACCTCCTTACCGGCAATCTTCCACACTCCATGCTCAAGGTCAACTTCTGTTAAATCTGGAAGTTCATCGTACTCTTGAGATGATATTTCGTGTGAATCAACTTTTGCTAAATTACTACCTAAATTTTGCTTGTTCGCGCTCATTTGCTTTCCTCATTGAATAAATGTGGCGAGCTTCGCCACGTTGAACATAGCCAACCACCATCAAACGACCATACAAGTATCCAAAACAAATCATGCGTTTTTCACCATAGTTTTGTCTTTCATCCTCAAATTCAAACGTTGGGCCGTCAAAAATCACTTTAGCATCCGCAAAATCAAGGCCACGGTCAACCAATGTTGTTTGTCGCTTCGATTCATGCCAAGTTAACTTAAAGCTCATTTGACGTATTTTAAAGATAATTATCTCCATGTCAAGATGATTATGGAGATAATTAGAAGTGATCGAATTCTATAG
>CAISYI010000011.1 GCA_903889595.1 uncultured beta proteobacterium | reverse complement strand
TACAAGCCATTTCCATCGCGGCTTTTGCGTCATAAAATTGATCAACGGCCTGGTTCATTCTTTTTAGTAAATGATGCACATTGAAGGTATCAAATCCCAAAATTAAAGGAGCTAATATTTCTTTTAGAACCTTTAACGAATCATCTATCGATTCAGCAGAATAACCTGGTGAAGGGTCAATATTGCCTAGGCCAACATTACCACTATCATCAGTGATACGAATGACGGCACTTTTTTGAACAGTCTTCGTGACATAAGCGTTTTTAAATCCACCGCCAACTAAGGGGACTGCAACGCCGAAAACTTCTACTTTAGTAATGATTGATTTCATAGGATTTAATTGAATGGAATGATGGTACTACCTTTTATTTGCGTACGATGCATCAAGCGTCTTGCATTGGGATCAAAGCTATCACGACGGTGTAAAGTGCAGCGATTATCCCAAAGGATCAAGTCATGTAATTGCCATACTTGCGTGAAAGTAAACTCAGGTTTTGCGGCATGATCCCATAATTCATCTAATAGCTGATTGCTTGCCTCTAAATCCATACCGAGAATATAACTATTTCTGCGACGCCCTAAAAATAAGGTAGGTAGTCCTGATTCAGGATGAACTGTAACCAAAGGATGATGCGCTCCCGGTGCTTCCCTAGGATCCGTTACATCTTTCATCCCCTTACGAATCATGCCAGCACTGTTGTAAGTAGAGTCATGAATCGCCTTGAGGCCCTTGATCTCTTTCTTTAATGCATCTGGCAATGTTTGATATGCCAAATACATATTGGACCAAGATGTATTCCCTCCTTCTTCAGGAATCTCTAAAGCATGTAGAAATGATCCTTTTGGAGGTTTCTCAATATAGGTCATATCAGCATGCCATGAGGCTTCCCCATCTCCTAGACCACCAATCGCCTGATCTCCAACCTTGATGTTGGAGATTACATTCATTTCAGGAAAGTCTGCTAAAAAAGGTTTCCCGTATGAGTTAGGACCCGGTGGATCTATCTCACCAAAATTACGCGTTACATCCAGTAACTGAGGATCACTTAACTCTCTACCTCTAAACCGAAGAACCAAATGATTCTTCCATGCTTCCAAAATTTGAGCCATATCGTCTGGCGCAATCGGCTTGGAAAGATCGATCCCAGAAATCTCAGCACCCAGGGCATCTGCTAATTTTTGAACTTTTATGGTTGTCATGTTTTTGTCTCGTTAAAAAATGTCATTGTTTGCAATGTAAAGTTATTGTTAACTCAATGATTACTAATTAAACAACACCAACAAATAATAAATGAGAAGCCTCATTGATAGCCACCATCATTAAATTGTTTCTTTATACTAAATTTGATATATAAAGTCATTTTAACTACTTATTTCTGATTCGAGCCGAACTTTCCAAATCAATGCATACATCAGTAAAATGAACTTATTGAAACCTTCTCACTCTTAGTGAATCAAGTTATGACCCAAAATTTTTTGCAATCTAAATTTCCGGAGATGGAAACCACTATATTTAGCGTCATGTCGGCTTTAGCAAAGGAACATCATGCAATTAATTTGGGTCAAGGCTTTCCAGACTTTGCCTGTGATCCAAAGTTATTAGACGGTGTGGAATCCTCAATGAGAAATGGTGACAATCAATATCCTCCGATGTCTGGTATACCCGAATTAAGAAATAAGATTTCTGAAAAAATTCAAGATCTATATGGCAAGTACTACTCTGCCGATGATGAAATTACCGTCACAGCAGGTGCAACGCAAGCAATCTTAACAGTGGTTTTAGCAACCGTTCGACCCGGTGAAGAGGTGGTGGTGATTGAACCTGTCTACGACTCTTATCTTCCAGCGATCAACTTGGCCGGCGGAAAAGCCATATCTGTAAAAATGATTCCACAGAGAAATGCAATGGGAGTTGTAGAGAAATATGTACTTCCATGGGACGACTTAGCAAGTGCAATTAATCCTAAAACAAGACTGATTATGATTAACTCGCCGCATAATCCAACCGGCATGGTTTGGCAAAGCGAGGATTTAGAACGACTAGCTGACTTAGTTAAGCCAACCAACGCTTTAATTTGTAGCGATGAAGTATACGAACATATGGTTTACGACAACCAACTCCATCAAAGTATTTCTCGTCATCCAGAATTATGTGAAAGAAGTTTTGTGGTTTCAAGTTTTGGCAAGACTTTTCATGTCACGGGCTGGAAAGTTGGCTATGTCGCAGCCCCTAAAGAGTTAATGGCAGAATTTCGTAAAGTGCATCAATTTAATGTGTTTACAGTTAACACCCCTATGCAATATGGTTTAGCTAGTTATCTAAATTATCCAAAGGCATATAAAGAATTACCCTCTTTTTATCAACAAAAACGAGACTTTTTTAAAGCTGGCTTAAGTGATACCCACTTTTCATTACTTCCCTCTGATGGCACCTACTTTCAATGTGTTGATTACTCACAATTAAAAATTCCTGAAGCAAAATTAGGAGAGGTTGATTTTTGTAAATGGTTAACTACTGAGGTAAAAGTAGCGGCGATTCCAGTGTCGGCATTTTACAGTTCAGCAGTGAATTCAAATGTCATTCGATTTTGTTACGCCAAAAAGGACGCTACTTTAGTTGCGGCGCTAGATCAATTAAAGAAAATAGCTAGCTAAATTATTTAACTTAATTCGGATAAACTTTCGATTCTTTTTCCCGGAAGTAATTAGTCAAATGAATGAAGACCAATCGCATTACCTTCAGTATCCCCAATAATTGCAAGATAGCCATTGGGTCCAATACTCCATTTGGGTTTAAATAGTTGTCCGCCGTTTTGTAAAGCGATGGAAGATTGAATAGCACAATCATCACAATTGAAATAAATTAATGTTCCATCTAAAGATGGTTTACGCATAGGATGCTTCACTAAAGCCCCCATTGCACCATTACTATGAATTGCATCAGGAAATTGAAATAATTCAAAGCTACCGTCAGTGGGCTGTGATACCAAAACGCAATCGAAGACTTGCTCATAAAAATTTTTCGCTCGCTCCATGTTCTCAACATAGATTTCGAACCAAGTTACAGGATTCTCGTATTTAGACATCACAAATATTCGAGTTATTCAATGAACTCTATTATCTCTCAAGAAGACTTCAACTCGTAACAGCATATTTTGAAATCGATCGCGAGGTAGTTGGGGAGATTGATTTCAAACCGCTAAAAGTAACATCGCCCCAATAGAGCAGACTAAACCTACAACTTTCCTTAAAGAAATTTTTTCCTTAAAAATAAAGATGCCTAAAATTGCAGTGACGACAAACCCCATCTGCGAGATGGTCACAACTGTCGTTGCAGGACCTGATTTTAAGGCCTCAAGTAAAAAATAAAGTGCTAAAAATAAGAAGAATGAAGCAGCAAATCCTAAGTAAAGATATTTCCATAAAAAGATGATTTTTTTGTCTTTATAGTAACTAGCTGAATAAGCCAATGTAAAAAAGACTGTCGCTTGTCCGGTAACGATAGAAATCGAATTACCTCCAGCAATAGCTCCTAATTTATAAATAAACCCTGTAATACCTAAGAGGACTGTAGCGATAGTAAGACTACGAAAATAACTTTTATCTGTTTTTATTTCAGCGACCTGATTAGAGCGAAATGAAAGATTACTCAATAATAAAAATGCTGCTACGACTAATAATGCAAAAGCAAATATCTTATTCAACGTTAAGGATTCATTTAAAAACAGAAGTGCAAGTGTCGCCGATAAAACAAAACTACTTCTAAAAACGGGCGCGACTACACTGACATCTCCAGTATTCAAGCTAATAGAAAAGTACAGCAAAGCAAAATATAGAGTTACCCCAGCACACATGCCGAACATAAATGGTATGCCAAAATGAAGGGAGTCTGTAATCCACCCTAGAAAAAGGGCGCTAGGTAGAAAAAATACTGTTTGTAAAATCAAGAACCGGTGTGAAGGAAGTCCTTTACGAGCTGCAAATTTAAAAACCAAGTCTCCTAACCCATAACAACACATTGAAATTAAGGCAAGAGGTAGGTAAGAGTTTTGCATGGGTTTAGACTTTTTATTGGTTAATTCAAAAATTTAATTCATTGTAAAGCTCTGATAAGGCAACATTACAACTATCTTACATAAGATGATTTTTCAAAATAGTACCTTTGGCATACTAATGAATGTTTTTTCTTTTTAATTGATACACCACAAAAACACATCCCCAAATCACAATCGATATATAAGCAAACACCCAGGCGATTGGTTGCTGCTGTCCCCCAGAAATATCTAAGATATAGCCAAAAATTGATGGTCCTAAAAGTCCTCCACCAAAACCCATCATGGAATGCAATCCCATTGCGGCACCCTTTAATTGATCCGAAGTACTGGTAACCAACCCAGCTGTCAAGGTAGCAGAATCCGCCATAATGAAAAGACTATGCATGATTGCGAAAATCATCACTATCCACCATGCTTGACCAATCGATAGCGATAATAAGATACCGAAAATCGTACTGAGGACCATTGCTATATAAATCCATTTTTTCCGCCCAATTCTAATTGCTATTTCATTACCAAGAATCGAAGCAGGGACGCCAAAAAAATTAATGAGGCCGGCTGATTCAGTTCCACTTAGAAGGGGAGGATGGTCGGTACTAGACGCGCAAATTAAAAAGAAGGCGACTAACCAACTTCTTGATGCAAATAACTCTAAGGAATGAACAACGTAACCCCAAATATACGTAGATGCATCTTTGTTTTTTAAAACGAGTTTCCATCGATCAATCGGGAAAATATCCGCCCAATGAAGATTGAGGCCATTGTGCCATTTTTTTTCAGTGAGTGGTTCAATCAAAAAATATACAATCAACCAAGCCAATAAGGGGCCAATAGCAATTAAACCATACACATAATGCCAATTAAAAGAAGCTAAAATGATGCCCGACAACAAGTAAGAAAGACCTACTCCAACTCCAAAAAACGCAGTATAAAAAGAAATATATCTGGTTAACTCACCCGTCTTGACCCGATCGGTAATAATTTTCAAGCCAGGCATATAGGCTCCAGCAACACCAGCACCGTTTAGAAACATAAAAAATAAGGCACTGTAAAAACCAGTCGTTAAAGTAGCTAAACCGATCAGTCCAATAAATTCAATGCCGACGCCGATTAAATAAATTTTTCTCGCATCTAAACGATCCGTTAAAACAGTCGCACAGGAAACAAAGCCAATATAACCAAAGAAAAAAATACTGGCGATAAAGCCAGACTGAAAATTGGATAAGTTCCATTCTTGTTGGAGTGTATTTAAAGTCACTGCGTAACTGGCAAAACCGAGCAAAGTTAAGACTTGTGAGCAGAGCATGCAAATAATGATATTTTTTGTCTTCATGTTTTTATTATTTTTATTACAGTGTTATCTAAGATATTTCTTAGAATAAAGATTATTCTACTTCTTCGAAAATCTAAGCTCGAATTACTGGGTGATTTAGTTGCTTATTCAAGTCTAAAAAAGCAGTTAATTTCTGACCAATTTTGAAATCTCTTAGGTTGATGACTTCATGCGGGATTTGTCCTTATTGATATTTCAACACTTATAGAGTAGGCTTAAAGAAAAATAATATATTAGAGGGGACAATCACATGTTAATCAATCAACTGATTGGTAAAGTAAATCGCTTGCTTTATCGAAAGTATTTTTATACTGCTTTTTTAAGTATCCTTTGTTGTTTCCAAACTATTTCTGCACCCAATGCATTGGCCCAAGCTTGGCCCAGTAAACCCATCAAAATCATCATTCCATTTCCGCCGGGTGATTCGATTGATTTAACTACTCGAATGATTTCTCCCAAACTCACTGAAATTCTGGGTCAACCCATTATTGTGGAGAATGTGATTGGGGGTAGCGGTTCCATCGGCATCGCCAATTTGGTAAGGTCAAATCCGGACGGATATACCTTTGCATCCGCACAAACGGGGAACTTAATTGTGCTCCCCAACACACTTAAAAGTGTTAAATACAATCCTCTAAAGGATTTGGAGCCAATTGCTCTCATTTCAACCAATTTTCAAGGAATTGTAGCTACTCCTAACGCTCCTTTTAATAATTTAAAAGAGATGATTGCTTATGCCAAAGCAAATCCAAAAACTTTAACGGTCGCTACTAATGGTGAAGGGGGTTATCCATTTTTAACTTTTGAAGACCTAAGATTACGAGCAGGTTTTGACTACATTCATGTGCCATATAAAGGTAGTGTCCAAGTCGCTACAGATGTCATTGGTGGTCAAGTACAAGTTGGTATTTTGGGGATGTCGTCCTTTGTAACACAAATACAAGCAGGTAAAGTGAAGCTTTTGGGGATTACGGCTGCGGCAAGTCCATCTACTTGGCCGAATGCACAACTTGCCAATGATGTCTTCCC
>CAISYI010000010.1 GCA_903889595.1 uncultured beta proteobacterium | reverse complement strand
TGACAAAAGCTTGGGAAGTGATTACTACCCTACAGAGTAAAAAAGTTGATAAACGCGGTTTTGGCTTATATTATGCCCCTCAATACGACGCCTTAATTGACCACCCTGTTAGCTTAGGGCGTTTTTCTAAAGTGGCTTGGCAATCTTTTGGGATCCCCCACCAAATCGTTTTTCAGGGTGTGGTTGATCCGCTAAATCTGACTTTACTGAAAGAAGACTTAAAAGCAATTTGTGATACCCACATTGCTTTTTTTGACCCTAGTCACCATACGGCACCTTTTACCGAATATATTTTTCATGTCAATGTAGTGGGCAATGGCTATGGTGGCCTTGAACATCGTTCCTCGACAGCGCTGATTTGCAAACGATCTGACTTGCCCTATACAAACCAACTTGCTCAAGCTAATGAGATAAAAGCCTATCAAGACTTTTTAGGTTTATGTAGTCACGAGTATTTCCATTCTTGGATGGTCAAAAAAGTACAGCCCCTCGCTTTCCAACCTTATCGACTCAACCAACGTAATTTTACAAAACTACTTTGGTTGTTTGAGGGCTTCACCAGTTATTACGATGATCTGCAACTTTTTAGAAGTGGTCGAATTGATCAAAAAACTTACCTTCAACGTATTTTAGATACCCATCATCAAGTCCTTAAAAACCCAGGAAGAATGCATCAAAGTGTTGCGCAAAGCTCCTTTAATGCTTGGACCAAATATTATTTGATGGATGAGAACACGCCTAATGCAGTAGTGAGTTATTACGCTAAAGGTTCGCTCATTGCCTTTGCTTTAGATATATTGATTCGTGATTTTTCATTACAAGCAAAATCTTTGGATGATGTCATGCGCATGTTGTGGGAAGAGCATGGTGCTTATGGAGATGATGTTGGCGTAGGTTTAACCGAAAATGGTTTAGATAAAGTACTTAGTAAATGCTTAGGTTCTAGTTTTAGACCTCTTTGGCTTGCTTTTAAAGCCGCTTATATTGACGGCACACAAGATATTGATGTGATCCAGTTGATGCAATCAGTAGGCATCTCCCTAAGCGTAAAGAAAGTTTCTGAGGCGGAGAATATTCAGCAAAGTTTAGGTATTCGCACAATTTCCCAAGATGGCTTTATTAAGGTGACCCATGTTCTTGAAGGTTATCTAGGTCAACTTGCGGGCCTTTGCCCAAATGACTTAATTATTGCTCTGAACAATGAAAAGGTGAGTTCTGGTAATTGGACCCAGTTACTCACGAGACACCTTAGTAAGAAAACCACCTTAACTGTTTTTCGAAATGATTTACTAAAAAAGGTTGTGCTCCAATTACCTTCCAAGTCTGGCTTAACAGATCCAAAGCTTCAAACTTATGTTTTATCCAATGATTAAGTCTGTTGACTAATTATTCATGGATTATTTGCAAACTTTTCTTGATCGACTCCCAAAAGACTATCAAGACTTATTAGCACCTCGCTTAAAAGATCCTGAATGGGTTAGGATATTAGAGCGTATTCAGGAACAAGAAGAATTATCTAGAAATACTCATCCAAATTCTATTTTTCCAAACTACGACCGGGTATTTTTAGCTCTTTCAGCTACGCCTATTAGTAAGATCAAAGTGATTCTTTTGGGTCAGGATCCTTACCATTCTCCTGGACTTGCCCAAGGTTTAGCTTTCTCTGTATCTGATCAAATATTGCCCGGTTCAAGTTTATTTCCTAGCTCTCTGCGTAATATTAATAAAGCACTGACCTTGGAAGGGTTCGCACCGCTTCAAAGTGGCAATCTTTCCCACTGGGCTGATCAAGGAGTTCTTCTACTGAATGCTTGCCTTACAGTTCAGACTGGTTTACCAAACAGCCATGTAGCCTTCGGATGGAGTACCTTTACCGATGCCTTAATCCAAGATTTACTGAAGGATTTATCCGGAACCGTTGTTATGTTGTGGGGAGGTTTTGCCCACAAGAAAGAGGTATTCATCCCTCCCGAGCGGAACCATCTTATTTTAAAATCCTCGCACCCTTCCGGTCTTGGTGTTTATAAAACCAAGGCGCCCTTTCTTTTGCCAAAAGATACAGGAAGCTGTAATCACTTTACACTCGCAAACTCTTGGCTTAGACAACAAAATAGAGATCCTATTACCTGGTAGTTTTTTTCTAAATCTACCTTAGTTCAAAGGATTCTCCTCATTGAAGAACAAAACTTTATAATTGAAACCTTCTATTGAATTGAATTGATGTTCCATGAAACCTAGTATGTATTCAAAACTCGAGCATTTACAAGCTCGACTGCTTGAACTGAACTCGTTGATGTCGCGGGAAGATGTTACCCAAAACATGGATCAATTTCGAAAATATACCAAAGAACATGCAGAAATTGATGCTGTAGTCGCCAAATTTACTCAGTATCAAGCAGCTATGCAAGATGAACTCGTTGCTATTGATATGCGCAGTGACCCTGATTCAAAAGATTTTGCAGAAGAAGAAATTAAGTCTGCAAGAGCGCTGATGGAAGTTTTACAAGATGAATTGCAAAAACTCCTGTTACCCAAGGATCCGAATGATGAGAGAAATATCTTTCTAGAAATTAGAGCGGGTACTGGTGGAGATGAAAGTGCACTGTTTGCTGCAGATTTACTGCGTATGTATACTCGGTTTGCGGAGCGTCAACGCTGGAAAACAGAAATCATTAGTTCTAATGAATCTGATTTAGGTGGCTACAAAGAAGTAATCCTTCGACTGGAAGGCGATAAAGTCTATTCAAAACTTAAGTTTGAATCGGGTGGACATCGTGTACAACGCGTTCCTCAAACGGAGACCCAAGGTCGCATCCATACTTCTGCTTGTACGGTTGCGGTGCTTCCTGAGGCGGATGAAGTCGAAGCTGTCCAAATTAATCCGAGTGAACTTCGGATCGATACTTTTAGAGCGTCTGGTGCTGGTGGACAACATATTAATAAAACTGACTCTGCTGTGCGTATCACCCACCTGCCGACTGGAATTGTAGTGGAGTGTCAAGACGATCGAAGTCAACATCGTAATAAGGATCAAGCGATGAAAGTTCTCGTTTCTAGAATCATGGATGCGAGATATAAAGAACAGCACAATAAGGAAGCTCAAGAACGTAAAAGTTTAATTGGCTCCGGTGACCGAAGTGACCGTATACGGACCTACAACTTTCCGCAAGGTCGTATTTCTGATCACCGTATTAATTTGACCCTCTATAAGATCGATGCCATGATGGATGGTGATATTGTTGAGTTGTTAAATGCCCTCTCAGCAGAACATCAAGCTGAATTATTAGCAACCTTGGGTGATAGTTAATTTTTTTTGATATCTCCTTTTCGTACACTCTAATATTTCTTAGTGAGATTTCTTAGTGAGTTCCACTTATACAACAATTAGATCGATTCTCCAGACTACTCCCTTAGACCGAGTAGATGCCAAGGTTCTTCTTTACTATTTAATGGATCTTCATTATCAGTGGCCTAGGAGTTATCTTATTAGCCATGATCTGGATGTTTTATCAGATGCCTTTTTAATAGATTGGGTCTCCCTTGAAACAAAGCGGCAAGAGGGTGTTCCAATAGCCTATTTAACTCACAGTAGGCCCTTCCATCAAATTGATTTAATAGTGAGCCCTGATGTCCTGATTCCCCGTCCAGAAACCGAGTTATTGGTTGAACTTGGGATAACATCCATCAGAGATTTTTTAAACGCCCACCCTGAACGTTTTAATTCTTCAAATCGTTTAAATATTTTGGACTTAGGTTGTGGAAGTGGCGCCATTATCTTAGCGCTCGCAAAAGAATTACAAAAATTTCCTTTTTTTGACCATCTTAATTTTATTGCTAGCGACGTCAGTCCGTCGGCATTAAAGATTGCTCAGCAAAATGCCACTAAACTTTGCCTTTCCGACTATGTCCAGTTTTTTGAGAGCAATTGGTTTGACCAATTACCGCCTGAGGAATTTGCCATTATTTTGAGTAATCCCCCTTACTTAAGTTCTAACGACCCCCATCTGCAAATTGGAGATTTACGATTCGAGCCACTTGGAGCCCTGTCCGATTTTGCTGATGGTTTAACTGCCTATCGGCTAATTTGTTCACAAGCACGGAACCGTCTTCTCTCCGGCGGGAGTATTTTGTTCGAACATGGCTTTGATCAAGCCACTGCAGTTCAAACCATATTACATAATGAATCTTTTGTTAAGATTCTTACTGAAAAAGATTATTCAGGCCTAGATCGTGTTACCTTCGCTCAAAAAGGGTAGAATAAGCAATTATTGTTTTATTTGGGAGCATATGA
The DNA here is from genome assembly GCA_903889595.1 of uncultured beta proteobacterium. Taxonomy (GTDB): domain Bacteria; phylum Pseudomonadota; class Gammaproteobacteria; order Burkholderiales; family Burkholderiaceae; genus Polynucleobacter. Next base: position 5,879 of record CAISYI010000010.1, on the reverse strand, counting down.
TGGATACTCAAGAACGTATTAAAGAGATAGTGGGTTCAAACCCTGTTGTGCTTTTCATGAAAGGTACTGCCCAATTTCCACAATGTGGATTTTCTGGACGTGCAATTCAGATTCTAAATGCCTGCGGAGTTAATTCTCCTTTTACAGTTAATGTATTAGCAGATGAAGAGATTCGTCAAGGTATTAAAGAGTTTGCTAACTGGCCGACTATTCCCCAGTTGTATGTTAATGGTGAATTTGTTGGTGGTTCAGACATCATGACGGAAATGTATGAAAGTGGTGAACTGCAGGATGTGTTTAAAGCTTAATTAATTCACGTTTTGTTTGATATTAGGTGTGTACTCTAGAGTCACACCTTTTTTCTTTTTTGGAATTTATAAATTCTCGTATTTTGCTATTAGCAGTACTCAGAATGAGAAAAAGCCATCCTTGCTAAAAACAAGAATGGCTTAAATTAATTACTACTATTTTTTAAAGTTTTGAATCTTTAATAAATTATGCAGTTTTACGTGCAGTTGGACGTGCTGTAGTTTTTGCTGCAACTTTCTTTGCATTTGCAACTTGACCCTTCATTGCTTCAACAGCTTGCTCAGTTGTCTTTTCAACATTACTAAACACTTCTTTAGTAGCTGCTTGAACTTGGCCAACGCCTTGCAATGTTGTGTCAATTGAAGTTTTGAATGCATTTACAAAAGTTTCAGATCCTGCTGGTGCATTTGCTGTCATTGTTTCTACCCAATTTTTAAGAGTAGTTTTCATTTGATCCATGTTCGCTTCTGACATTGCTGTCATTTCTTCAGTTGCTTCGCGAACAATCTTTGTTACTGATTGTTGATGAGCAACTAATTTGCTCGTGAAGCCATCAAAACCATTTTCTTGTGCGATTGACATTACAGCTTGTGGATCTTTTGCATTCAATACTTTGCTTAAAGTATCGTTTGCTTCTTCTAGTAATGACTTAGTTGTATCAAAACTAACTTCAGCTAACTTGTGTGAACGCTCAAGTGACTTCTCAGTCATTGCCATTACGTTTTGTACATTTTTTGCGCTAAATTCGTTTAATTTTCCTGCAATTTGTTCGTAGTCCATGTTGTTACTCCCCAGTAAGTTAAAAAAAATAATTATGTTGCAATGCAATAAATTTACTCCTCTAAATATTAAAATGCAAGAGAATTTTGTTGCAATGCAATATATTTGCCAAATAAGTGGTGTTTTTTTAGCAAAAATCCCAGCAGGAGTTATCCATACTGGGATTTTTTAGTGATTTACTTGTGGTAAATAGAGGTTAATCTTTCTTTTTACCGGAAAGCTAAATGACTGATTCTTACATTTTCAAACCAAGCATTGCACGTGCTTCAGCGGAGCTTGCTAATTGACCGCCGAGGTTTTGTACAATCTCTTTTGCTCTTGTTACCAACTCAGCATTACTCTTCGCAAGAACACCTTTTTCCATGTAAATATTGTCTTCCATACCTACACGAACGTGTCCACCGAATAAATAAGCGGCACCTACAATCGGGAATTCAGCTCTAGAAATACCAAATGCAGCCCATTTTGCGCCTGCAGGTAACTGACTACGCATAAACAATAAGGTTGCTGGATCAGTATTAAAGCCGTACTTCACACCCATTACAAATGTGTATAAACCTGGACCTTCAAGGCTGCCATCAGCAATCATATCTTTTGCTAAATTCAAATCACCTGTGTCGAAAATTTCGAGTTCAGGCATTACACCTGCATCACGAATTACCTTCGCCATTTTTCTAGCATTTGATGGTGTGTTCATTACTACATCTGGACCTGAGTTCATAGTATTCAAATCTAATGAACAAATATCTGGCTTTAATTTTGCAATGTGTTCTACACGCTTTAATGGATGGCAAAGAGTTGTACCAGTTGTAAAAATCTTTGGATCATCTTCTGAAGGAACAAATCGACCACCGGGGCCAGTAGTTAAATTGATAATCAATGATTTATTGTGTTTTTTGATTAAATCAATTGTTTCAGCATAATGCTCAACTTCCATCGATGGCTTGCCATCAGGGTGACGAACGTGAATATGTGCTACCGCAGCGCCAGCTTCTGCTGCTTCTAATGCAGAATCCGCGATTTGTTGTGGTGTAATTGGTAAATGGGGTGTCATTTCTGGTTTTGTTAAATTCCCAGTAATTGCACAGGTTAATATAGTTTTACTCATAACTTCTTCCTTTCTGTTTATACTTCAAATCTAATAATGTTTAAATGTGATACATGCAAAAAATAAATTTTGATACTCTCTCAAGTACTTCTCGTGAAACAGTAATGCGATTGCTGGATGTTTCTGAAGTACTGTTCTCTGAATCCGGTTATGCGGGTACCACTGTGCGTGATATCTCGGCTAAATCGAATATTAATCAAGCATTGATTAATTACCATTTCCAAAATAAACGCGGGCTTTTTATGGCAATCTTTGCCCGGCGTGGGAAAATTCTTTCTGATGAACGTTTGCGTCTTTTGGAAGAATTTCGCCACGAAGCAAAGGGGCAATCGATTCCACTGAAAAAATTGATTTATGCTTTTGTGTACCCGCCCCTGCGTTTGGCTGGGGAGAGTTCTGGTGGTCGAGCTTTCGTTAAATTGCAAGCACGTCTGCACAACGAGCCGAAAGATATCGAAACAACTCTGCGTCAAGAATATTACGACAAAGTTAGTTTGCAATTCTTGGAAGAGTTTCATAGAACCCTGCCCCAAATTAGCAAAGAAACGATTGCTTGGCGAATGATTTTTATCATGGGTCTCTATATTTATGTCGCTTCCAATACAGGTCGACTCGAAGTTATCTCGGATCAGAAATGTACTGGCAGTAACTGGCAAGAAGCCCTTGAGGAAATACTGAATTTTTGCGAACATGGATTCTTAGCGCCAGTAACTGACTCTATTCAGGTTTTGCCTTAGTTTCTATGACAACTTTGCTCCAGTGTTTTAATTCATTATTGATATAAGTTGTCGTTTGAGCTACAGTGCCGCCTACTGGAATCAGTCCAGCTTGACTTAATTTTTCTTTCGTATCGGGTTCAGCCACAATTTTTGCAATCGCTCTGTTGATTGTATTCACTTGATCTGGTGAAGTTCCCGCTGGGGCTAAAACCGCAACCCAAGTGTAATCTTGTATTTGCGGATAACCTAACTCTTGTAAGGTTGGTACCTCTGGTAAGTCTGATACGCGTTCTGTACTAGATACGCCGATTATCCTTACCTTGCCTTGCTTATGAAATTGAAACACACCAGCTACCGCAGTACATCCAATCGGCGTCTCGCCACCCACAACCGCTACTGATGCAGGACCTGCACCACGATAAGGTATATGGGTAATATCAGTTTTCCAAATAACGTGAAATAAATTTTCACAAGTTAAATGTGGTGTTGTACCACTGCCAGGTGATGAGAAAGATAACTTTTCTTTCATTGCATACGCTTTTAGTTCGTCAATCGTCTTAACTGGAACTTTTTCATTGACTGAAATAACGTTTGGCTGGGTTGCAATAATAATAACTGGTGAAAAATCTTTTTGTGGGTTATATCCGGCCTTCTCACCATAAAGAGATGGATTGACTGCATAAGATGAAGAGGTGACTAAAAAGTTATAACCATCATTAGGGTACTTAGCTACAATCTGTGCACCGACGTTGCCGCCAGCACCTGTCTTGTTATCCACGATGACTGACTGCTTTAATACATCACTCAGACGATTACCAATAATCCTGGCAGCCATGTCTACAGGCCCACCTGGAGGAAATGATACCGTCAGGCGAATGGGCTTTTCTGGATAGGCAGCTTGGGAAGGAATTGCGACAGTACTTAGCAACACAGCGAGGAGGCTACCTAAAGTGATCGTTTTGGCCATCATCTCTAATTTGAGCTGAGCTCGTTCTTTAATAAAATTATTTTTAACTTTTAGCTGTGTTGTTAGCGCTGTGTGCATATCGATCTCCGAAACCATTTTCTGCCACTAAATAGTGGCAGAATTCACATGGTTTTATTTTTAGTATAAAAATTGAGTTATTACTTTTACTGATTACTTAATTGCTAATGGATTAGTTGGTGATCCAACAGCACCTGTAATTGGCAATGCTGGAGCAACAAACATAAACTCGTAAACGCCGTCTGCAGCACAATCATCTGCCAAATCTTTTAAGAAGAAGATTTCGCCCATAGTCATACCCATGATTGGAATTGTAATCCAATGCCAAGGTTGATTAATACCTACTTCAGATTCATTTGGTCTTACTTCGCAACCCCATGTATCACTTGCTAAAGCAGCTAACTCTGTACGTTGAATCCACTCTAATGTTTCGAAAGCAAAACCCGGTGCGTCTCCACCTGGGTATCCATCCCAACTACCTGCTTTGAGCTTATCTTCCATTTGACCGGTACGGACAATAATAAAATCGCCACGCTTAATTTCGATTCCTTGTTTTTTTGCAGTTTGGTCTAAATCATCACAAGTAATACCGTAACCATCAGGTAAAGTATCTAAGCCTTTGAAGCGAGCCACATCTAGCAAAATACCGCGTCCGACCATCTTTGTTTTAGTTTTTTCAATACCGCACTTCGCAGCACCTGCTGATGAAACTTCACGGCAATCAAAGCCGTTGTACATGTAGTTATCAAAGAACACATGACCAAGTCCATCCCATTGTGTACCGCATTGCAAAGGCATTACAACCATATCATCTGCAGCACGAATTCCGCGCTTGTCTAACACGCCAGAGTAAGCGTCTGTACCTGTTCTTAACATGGTATGTACCGGATTGATACGACCCATTGATGGGTATTTTGTCTTGGCACCCTGAGGACCAGATGAATCGTAATTTAACGCGAGGGAAATAACCTTACCCTTTTTAACTAATCCTGCAGCTTTTACGATATCTTCTGGTTGAGTAAAGTTTAGAGTTCCAATTTCGTCCTCAGCACCCCATTTACCCCAGTTTTTATATTTTTCAGCAGCAGCGTCTAAGTCAGCACGATTGATTTTTTTAGTCATTTTGGTCTCCTCCAAGAATTATGAACAACAACAATTTAAACATTTGTTTAAATTAACATTAAGACACCATTTTGTCAATATTATTTTTAAATACAATTGAAATGTTAAGCGTTAAAACTGCGTTGATAGACTCTAAGAAGCCCACCAAGCATCAAAACCCGTAAGATACCTTTACACCGTATTCATTGGTTCGATTTGTGGGTTCTACAGCCGTATAAGTAGCGGTTGTGCCATTGGTTGTGATATTCACCGGGACCGCATCTGAGTTTTGAATAAACCAATAACTTAAATAGGGAGTAATACCCCAGTTTTCTTTTAAATATGAAACGGACAAACGCATGCCCCAGCCACTTGTTTGGGTATTATTGGCGTCCGTGGCGTCTGTAATACCGCCGTATCCCGCTAAATCAGACAATTGGGATTGCACTTTGCCTTTGAGCAAGTAATCGTATTCCAACCTTGTTTCAATAATTGAATTACTAGCAGAGGCTTTACGAGAAATTAACCCAATCGGGATATAGGTGTAATTGATGGTTCTTTGATAACCATAGGCACCACTGGAAGAGGGTCCCCGATTATCGTTATAAAGAGATCTGTAACCCACGCCAATATAGGGAGAAATCGTTTCTTCATTGGCCTGGTAATTAGTACCAATCAGTATTCGCGCATCCCAATAACTTTGCGGTACTCCCGTTTTAGTTCCAGTACCTGCATACTCTACTCGTCCTGGGTTGTAATCAATATTTGCTTTAATGAACGTGTTTGACGAAATCTTTTGGGTACGCTCATAACCAATTCCAGTAGTAAGTCCATTATGGGTTGTCTTTGCATCGGGTTCACTGTAAGAGTAATAAGC
>CAISYI010000009.1 GCA_903889595.1 uncultured beta proteobacterium | reverse complement strand
GATATTGACTCTTCTACTTGGTCGATGATTCTAACTACTGCGGGCACACCTAAAGAGATTGTTCAACGTGTCGCTCTCGAAACCCAAAAAGCAGTGAACTCTCCTGATATGAAAGCGCGCTTTGATGCGCTAGGTCTCGAGGGTGTCGGTAGCAATCCGCAAGAGACTGCTAAATTTTTAAATGATGAAGTCATCAAAATGGCGAAGATCATCAAATCAAAAAACATTAAGCCAGAATAATATTTGAGAATCACCTGTCCATGCTTTCTGATGGACAGGTCGTTGCACTAAGTGAGGTCGTTTGAATTCACTAATTGACTACACAAATCAGCTAAACTCTGTAAATGAACTCAGCCTCTACTCCCCCAACTACTCCGTCAGTCACACCTCCAAAACTCTCACTCAACGCACTCAAAATCGCTGGGTTTCGCTGGCATCTGCTGACCTTCATGCTCGTCATGATGGCGGACAATGTAGAACATGTCATTAGTTACTGGATGATTTTTCAGAAATTTCATTCTCCAGAATTAGCAGGATTTGCTGTTTTTTCACACTGGCTACCCTTTTTATTGTTTTCCGTACCTGCAGGTGCTTTAGCAGATCGTTTTGACCCTCGAAGATTAATCCAGATTGGGGTCTGCTTATTTATTATTTGTTCTGCTGGTTGGGCTTATTTATTTATTACCGATACAGTTGAAGTATGGAGTGCTATGACACTCCTCGTTTTACATGGGTTTTCTGGGGTTTTTTGGCTCATCATTAGTCAAATTTTGTTGTACGACATTGTGGATGCTCAAACTCTACCGAGTGCCATCCGAATTCTTGCCACAGGCCGGTATTTAGGATTATTAATCGGTCCTGCGGTTGGTGGTTTTTTGATGCTCACTGCTGGTCCTAAATATGGGCTTTTGTGGAATATCTTGATTTATTTACCGGCTTTGATTTGGCTAATGAGCGCTCCTTATGGTCCGAAGTATCGTACTGGTGAGCCCCCCATGAAAAGGGCAGTTAAAGGGCTCTCCGATATTATTCAAACCATTAAAGATGTGAAGCCAATTAAGCCAATTGCTATCATGATCTTATTGTGTTCTTTTACATCCCTCCTCGTCGGCAATAGCTATCAAGCCCAAATGCCGGGTTTTGCAGAAGGCTTGGGGCATGGTAACCCAGGCGTTTTATATAGCCTTTTACTTGCTGCTGATGCCGGTGGGGCGCTTTTTGCTGGTGTCTTATTAGAGAGTCGCGGCTTATTAAAACCCCATCCTAGAACGGCACTTTTACTAGCCTTAGCTTGGTGTGCTACCTTGTTTAGTTTTGCGGTGAACGGCAATTACATCTTAGCGATTTTGCTACTCTTTATGTGTGGTTTTTTTGAATTGTCGTTTAACTCGATGGCGCAGTCGATTGTGCAAACCAATGCGCCGGTAGCACTTCGTGGTCGCGTAATTGGCTTGTATAACATGGCGTCCATGGGACTACGCATTGGCTCTGGTGTGACAGTTGGCGTAGTTGGCGGCTGGATTGGCATCCATTTTTCTTTAGGCGTTGCAACCTTATCCTTAATGGCAGTAATTGTTTATTTGCTCTATCGCCACCAGTTATTTAGTACTCTAGCTCCAAAACAATAAGGCAATTCCAACTTAATTTTAGTTATGCACTCAGAATGCCGGGTCGCTGTTGTGAGTATGGAGTTGCTTGTTGCCAAGCATACCCTAACTGTAGCAAGGCTAATTCACCTTGCGGTTTGCCAATTAACTGCAAGCCTATTGGTAAGCCCTTGAAGGTTCCAGCCGGAATAGCAAGTACTGGCAAACCAGCCATCGTCGGTCCAATCACTACTTCCATCCACCGGTGATAGGTATCCATTGCACAACCTGCAATCTTTTTGGGCCAGTCCATCTTGGCATCAAATGGCATGACTTGGGATGCCGGTAATAATAAGTAATCATGATTTTCAAATAACTGCATCATCGCTTTGTACCAAGCAGATCTTTTTGCGGAAGCTAAATAAACATCTTGGGCTGAATATTTTTGAGACTGTTCAACTTCCCAAATAGCCTCGGGCTTCATTTGTCCACGATTAGCTTCTATCTGATACAAGCTAGCTAGTTTTCCACCCGTAATAAAAGGTCTTAGTACTGACCAACATTCCCACAACTGTTCTAAAGGATAATTCACCTTAGCAGCCATAACCTCTACCTGAAGATCCTTGAAGTATGAAAATGAGGCTTCTAGTGAGCTAAGTAATCCTTCTTCCATTGGTAGGTAATTCTGATAGCTGCCTAGCCAGGCAATTTTTTTACCTTTCAACACAGAGTCCAAATGTTGGTTAAATATCTTCGGATCTTCATTTAAAGATAAAGGCGCGCGGGCATCATAACCAGCTTGGGCAGATAACAACATCGCCAAATCTTGGACATTACGCGCCATGGGTCCTTCTGTAGAAAAATGGTCATAAAAGAGTTCAGGGCTGTTGGCAGGTACTCTTCCTCTTGAGGGGCGTAGGCCATAGACATTATTCCAAGCGGCGGGATTACGCAGTGAACCACCAAAATCACTCCCGTCCGCCAGTGGCAACATATTTAAAGCTAAGCTTACTGCTGCTCCCCCGCTACTGCCTCCTGCCGACTTACTTAAATCATAGGCATTAAGCGTTGTCCCAAAGACTTGATTGTAAGTATGCGAACCCAGGCCAAACTCTGGGACATTCGTTTTGCCAATCAGGATAGCGCCACTTTGACGTAAACGCTCCACCATGATGGAGTCTGGCAATTGCGTTTGATTTTTTAATAGAGGTGAGCCTAAAGTCGTCGCAATACCTCTTGTAGCGGTTAAATCTTTGGGCGCCATGGGTAATCCGTGCAACATACCCTGATAATTGCCACGCGCTAACTCTTGATCTTTTTCTTGTGCTTGCCGCAATAACTCATCTTCAGCCAGCATTGAAACGATAGCATTGACCTTTGGATTAAAAGTTTGAATCTGTGCAAGGTAAGCTTGCATTACCTCAAGGCAAGAAATGGTTTTATTAGCAATTTGTTCAGAAAGAACTTTTGCACTAAGTTGAGTGATAGTACTAAGTGACATAAATAAATGGCTTTGATCAGTTAATTAAATGAAATTCTTATCATTTTTAACATAATTATTGATAAACATTAGAATAAGGATTAAATACATTTATTAAATACCAAATTGAACCCAACAGATCAACACTCAACCATCGTTACTAAACAAGAGCGTTGGTGGATGCCATTAAAAAACCATGTGTTTTTTATGCTTTGGTTGGCTTGGATGACCTCCAACATCTGTATGTGGATGAACGATGTCGCAGCTTCTTGGATGATGACCTCATTATCTACCTCCCCAACTTTAGTAGCTTTAATCCAAACTGCGTCCAACTTACCTGTCTTCTTATTGGGAATTCCGAGCGGTGCCTTTGCAGATATTTTTAACCGGAAAAAATATTTTGTTATCACTCAAATCTGGATTGCTCTGAACGCAGCCCTTCTTTGTTTTTTAACTTTCACGAATTCTTTAAACGCCTATTTACTGCTCTTTTTAACCTTTACGAATGGCATAGGTCTGGCGATGCGTTGGCCTGTTTTTGCTGCCATTGTTCCTGACCTAGTTCGCCGAGAACAATTGCCAGCTGCCTTGGCACTAAATGCTGTGGCGATGAATGCCTCCAGAATTATTGGTCCTTTAATGGCAGGCGCTTTAATTGCTAGTGCTGGTACTGAGTATGTTTTTGCACTCAATATGGTTCTATCTTTAGGGTGTACCGTTTTAATCCTGCGTTGGAAATATCAATCGAATATTTCATCATTACCCGGCGAGCGATTTTTTGGTGCGATGCGTGTAGGTATCCAATACGTCAGATCTTCCGCTCGGATGAGAGCTGTTCTGATTCGTATTTTTATGTTTTTTATGCAATCTTCTGCCCTCCTCGCTTTATTACCAATCATTGCGAAAGATCACTTTAACGGTGATGCTCAGACCTTTACTATTATGCTGTCTTGCCTTGGAATTGGGGCGATTTTATCAGCCTCACAATTACCAAAACTACGTCATCGGTATGATAGAAATCAATTAGTATCTTTTGGTCAAATCTTGCAAGCATTAACCTCAATTGGGGTTGTTTTAGTTCCCAATCTTTGGCTATCTGCACCCATCATGATGCTCAGTGGCGCCTCATGGATTATTACGGCGAACTCTATTTCTATTTCTGCCCAGTTAGCTCTGCCGAGTTGGATTCGAGCCCGTGGTATGTCAATTTTCCAAATGTCCCTAATGGGTGGTAGTGCATTAGGTGCAGCACTTTGGGGCTATCTTGCAGAACATACCTCGGTGACAACTGCCGTCATTACGGGATCTGTTTTTGGGATTATCTCAGTCTTACTTACCAACCACTTAAAATTAGAAGGTGGTACTGAAGAAGATTTAACGCCTGTTTGTCCAATTGAGCATCCAATGCCAGACCGAGATATTGACCATGATGTTGGTCCAGTCATGATTTCGGTAGAGTATCAAATCGATCCTAAACAGATGTATGAGTTTCAAACTGTGATGAAAAAGGCGAGAGATGCTCGCTTACGACAAGGCGCTGTTTCCTGGAGCTTTTTTGAAGATGCCGAACAAGAGGGAAAGTGTCTTGAGTATTTTATTTTTGAGACCTGGGCAGACTACTTGAGGCGCTTTGATCGCTTCACAACCAATGATCTCAACCTTCAAGATGAACGATTTGCCTTTCACTTAGGCAAGAATCCACCCAAAGTAACCCGTCGTGTTGCCACCCCTCTCCATAATTAATCAGTTTTAGCTTATTTGTTGATGGTTTGTATTGTCAAATTTGCTAATTGGCGATCTTGCCAATCCTCACTTTGCTCAAGATGCTTAAGTACCCCTTCTTGATCCTGCTTCTCTCGATTTTGACTCACCTTGTATTTACCAATTAGCTGGTCGACCGTAATTTCAAGTCCACACAAAACACGCATCATTCCGTCTGCATAATCAGCGGGTGCATCAGTCATTTCCCAAGTAGAGTTTCTCTTCGGTTCTTGTTGATTTGTCAGGTTTGTTAGATGACGGGTTAACCAATCTTTGCCCTCTTGCAACTTGAGCTTACCCGTCGCATGAACTACCGCATAATTCCAAGTGGGAACTACTTTGCCATGTTCTATTTTAGAGGGGTACCAACTCGGTGTAATGTATGCATCCGGCCCCTGAAAGGCAATCAGCACTGGTAACTCTTGCGAACAAGCTTGATCTTTTAACCACGTTTGAATTTGCGTAAACAAAGGATTAACTTTAGGAATATGCGCCTGCAAACAATTGCTCGCTATGTCAAAGTAAAAAGGTAAATGATTCATTTGTGGAGTACCACCCATAGCGGTTGCAAGTGTTCCAAATGGATACTGCTGAATATGGGCTTGTAATAGACCAATATCATTCTGCGCAAAGTGTTTAGGTAGGTACATGAATCAATTTATTTTTCGGGAAACGGCAGAGGCTTACCCTCCGGAATCGGCTCTTCACCGAGACTGAGTAACATTGCAACGGTCACATAGGTACCAGTGACTGCAATTAAATCGACCAATTGTTGCTCACCAAGGATTTCTTTAGCCTGTGCAAATAAGGCATCGCTGATTTGATGATTCGCGCACATTTGCATACAAACATCGTAAGCAATTGCCTCGTCTAATTGCATATTTCTCGGACGAATATTTGCTTTTAAATCATCCGCAACCGATTGCTCAAGTCCAGCCTTTAAAGCAAGTGGATAGTGGGCATACCATTCTACTTGCGAGGTCCAAAGCCTTGCCTGAATCAAAATTGCAAATTCATTAATTCGGGTCGATAAAGAAGAGTTAAAGCGTAAATAATCCAAGAGACTTTTCATACGCTGTGCAAATACTGGACTTCTCAACATAACGTTATAGGGTCCACCTAAACCTACGCTGGAGATAGCTAAGATTTCTTTACCAAGATCCTGTGCAGCCGGTTCGAGTTGTTCAAGTGTAATTTGGGGAAATCGTTTCGTTGGGCTCATATGTACTTCCTTCATTTTTTTTACTGAGGTCGAACTATCTTATCAAAATTACGAAGCAAGACTTTAACAAGCTTTCACTAACTACTTTCAACGGCTAGAGACTTAAGCTATAACCACTTAATTTTCTTAAAGCG
>CAISYI010000008.1 GCA_903889595.1 uncultured beta proteobacterium | reverse complement strand
TACAGGGTGATGAATTTCTAGGGGTACAAAAAATCCTGCTGTGAACAAAATAATTAATCCCAAAATGATGGACTTCGTTGCAGCCGAACCAACGTAGCCTACAATGATTTCAAAGGGAGAAATCGGGGCTGAAAGTAACTCATAAATTGTGCCTGTAAACTTCGGAAAAAAGATTCCAAATGAGGCATTAGAAATACTTTGAGTTAACAAAGCCAACATGATTAAGCCAGGAACGATAAATGCCCCATAGGTAACACCATCAATCTGTGGCATTCTTGAACCAATTGCAGAGCCAAAAACAACAAAGTAAAGGGAGGTAGAGATAACCGGTGAAATAACACTTTGCATTAAAGTACGCTTGGTTCGTGCCATCTCAAATTGATAGATTGCTAGGATTGCATGTAAATTTACCTTCACGCTATTAACTCCTGATCATTGACTAGACTTACAAAAATGTCTTCTAAGGAACTCTGACTAGTGTGAAGGTCTTTGAAGTTAATATTTTCTGCCGCTAAAATTTCTAAAATCTTTGCAATTCCAATCTGTTCCCCATGACTATCGTAGTTATAGGTAATAGTTAATCCATCGACTGACAGACTAACCCCATTTAGAATAAGTGCTGGGGGTAATTGCAAGAGTGGTTCGTGAAGTTGTAGGGTTAGTTGCTTTTTCCCTAACTGTTGCATTAGATCTGCTTTAGGTTCGACTAGAATTAATTTACCGCTTCGAATTACGCCAATTCGATCCGCCATCTCCTCGGCTTCTTCAATGTAGTGCGTCGTTAAAATAATGGTAACGCCAGTTTTTTGTAAGCCACGCACTAATTCCCACATATCACGTCGAAGACTTACATCTACTCCAGCAGTCGGTTCATCTAAGAAGAGAATCTTAGGTTCGTGGGATAAAGCCTTTGCAATCATGACACGCCTTTTCATGCCGCCAGATAGGGTGATGATTTTATTATTACGCTTATCCCATAGAGATAATTGTTTTAGAATTTTTTCAATATAAAGAGGATTTCTTGGTTTTCCAAATAGGCCCCTACTAAAGGAAACTGTATTCCATACGGTTTCAAAACTATCTGTAAAAAGTTCTTGAGGTACAAGGCCAATCTCTGACCTAGCTAGTCGGTACTCATCAACATTATCACTTCCTAAAACGGTAACTACGCCTTTACTGGCCTTAACAATACCGCAAATAGTGTTGATTAATGTGGTTTTACCGGCACCATTGGGGCCTAAAAGTGCAAAAATCTCGCCCGAATGAATATCTAATGTGATGTCATGCAGGGCTACGAAACCAGACTGATAAGTTTTATTGATACCCGAAACTGATAGAACATTCTTCATCTCTTGAATGTAACACAGGAATACGTCTTTCGCCGTGACAAATACGAACAAAGAATGAGTAAATAAAATTACGCATTAGTGTTAATTCTAGGAATTATTTGGAAAAAAACTACACAAAAAATTTTGGATTTAATAAATACTTTTTGCTAAGTTTTAGAACGAACAGATAGAAGATCCTTATAAATTTTATTGTGATTTTGAAAACACACTGAATTTATAAGCTTCTTTCATTTAAGAAAATATAACGATACTAATTATTAGAAGTTTTTTAAAAAAATCGTCGAAAATACTTTGCGTAAAAATAGTTTGCGTTGATTGTGATGGGTTGTTCAAGTGTTGAACCACACTCACATAAATTAAAAAAAACAGTAAAATACACTTAATTATGTCTATGTCAAAAAGCTTTAAGCGCCTTGTAATCAATTGGATCGCTATTATTTCAATAGCTTTAGGCTCTTTCGCGCCTGTGATTTCGCAGGCCATTGCTATGGATAAAACAAGTAATATTCAGACGATGGAAATTTGTACCACTTCCGGTATGCAAGCGATTCATCTTAACCAAGATGACACTTCACAAACACCAAATATGCAATCGACCTGCCCATATTGTTTGGCACATACTTTTTTTGTGCCTTCAACGAATAGCTTATTAACATTTGCCACACCCCAAACAAATACTTTTTATCCCCCACTTTTTTATCAATCTGCATCGCGACAGTTCGCCTGGGTAAAACTACCCGCGCAGGCGCCACCTCTTTAATTAGTTAACTCGAATCTCAACGGTCAAAATCCTTTTGACTCCTTACGTTAATTAATTAAGAAGGTTATTATGAAATTTCTACTCTCTCACTTGGGTATTACCAAGTATGTTCTAGCAACATTTAGTCTATTCATTTCTATGGCTCAGGCCCATGTTGTTCTCGAAACCCCCGTAGTTTTTACGGGCGCTTATTACAAAGCAGTATTTAAGATCAGTCACGGTTGTGATGGGTCCCCAACGCAACAAGTCATTATTAATGTTCCTGAAGGTTTTAAAGGCGCAAAACCAATGGTAAAGACCGCGTGGGATATTTCTGTTTTAAAAGATAAGCTGCAAAAACCTTATACAAGTCATGGCAAAAAAATCATTGAGGACGTGACCAAAATTGAATGGAAAAATGGCAACCTTCCATCAGAGTTTTATGATGAATTTGTGATTGTTGGTCAAGCACCGATGGAGTCAGGTCCACTTTATTGGAAGGTTACTCAAATTTGTGCCTCTGGCAAATTGGAATGGAACGAAATTCCTGCCGAAGGTAAAACATTAAAAGATTATAAGAATCCAGCCGCGGCATTAAAGGTAGTTGTTGATCCTGAAGATCATTCTCAACATCAGCATTAAATTCGCCATGAAAACAAAATATTTAAATATGACGGTACTGACCGTCATCATGGCTATGACCACTCATGTCAAAGCGGATCACATTACCGAATTGGAAGAAATTTCAATTTCTGGAGCCATTGATAAAAAAATCCTTCCCACGTTTAGTGCTTCGAGTATTACCCTTGAGGAAGAGATGATTAACGATACGGTTAATGTTGTCGACACACCTGACGCATTAAAGTACGCACCGAGTCTGATGGTTCGAAAGCGAGACTCTGCGGATTATGGCGGAGCAACTTTGGCTACCCGTATTTGGGGTGTTAGTTATAGCGCAAAAAGTATTGTGAATGTCGATGGGATACCAATTAGCACTCAACTCTATAACGATAATAACTATGGTACGCCAAGATGGTTTATGGTTTCTCCAGAAGAAATTCGGCAGATTGAAGTGATGTATGGACCCTACTCGGCAACGTATTCGGGTAATTCGATGGGGGCTGTGGTTGATATAACCACTAAAACGCCAGATCAATTTATGGCCATCGTAAACACAACTGGAAGTCTGCAAACATTTAGTAAGTTTGGAACTAATGATAACTATTTGTCTGGACAAATATCCACTTTAATTGGCGATCATTCTGGAAGTACTTCATGGCGCTTGTCAGTAAACCATGCAGACGCGAATACCCAACCAAGAGCATTTGTAACAGCGACCTCTCCAGTCACTCCTTATCCCTACATCAAAAAAGATGGTACCAACGGTGGCTATTATTTAGGAGCATCGAACTTAATACATGGTGTATCTGATGATGCCAATTTCAAGTTGAAATATGACATCAGTCCAAGCTTGTCTGTAAGTGTTCACACAGGAATCTGGTCAGGTAAAACGGACAGCAAGGTGCAAAGTTATTTACCTGGAAGTCCTAGCGGAAGTTATTGCACAACTAATGCACCTTGTACGACCTTCGCCTCTGGAGTTTACAACTTGAGTCAGCAACACTATATGAATAGCGTTGCACTTAGCGGAAAAAACTTTGACAACTTTGAATGGGAAGCTGCTCTTTCTAATGTTTACTACGACAAAAATCTGCAAAGAACGGCTGGATATTTAAATCAAGATGGCAGCATAGTAAATAATGTTACTGGTAAAAATGGCACACTTTCAGACTATAACGGGACAGGTTGGACCAATGCCGATTGGCGTGGTAATTACAAGATTGATACTGATTTAGGCAAACATACCATTAGTTTTGGTGCTCACTATGATTACAACCGTTTAAACAATTCCCAATATTCTGTGGCGGATTGGATGAATGCCCAAACTGGCAATATTTCAGCGGTGGGGAAAGGCGTTACCCAAACTTCAGCATTGTGGGCTCAAGATACTTTCTATATCAATGATGTGTTAAGGCTTACTACGGGACTTCGTTATGAAGCATGGCAAACCTTTGATGGATATTTATTGAATTCATCTGCACCAGGTTCAATTGCTCAAGGAGTGAATCAAGCCAGTGTTCAATATCAACATTTTTCACCGAAATTATCCTTAAGTTATGATGCGCCAAATGATTGGATCAGCACAGTTTCGGTTGCTAATGCGATGCGCTTTCCGACTGCCGGTGAGCTGTATAACGTGGTTAGTTCAACCACTACAGCATCGGCTTCTGGTCAAGCAACGAAATACTATGCCCCAGACCCTACAAACATTCGTCCGGAAAACGTTTGGTCTGCTGAGTGGAGTGTTGAGAAAAGGTTAGCAAATGGATTTTTGAAGACAGCACTATTCACAGAACAAGTTGATGATGCTTTGATTTCTCAATATGGCTATCCTGATATCAATAACCCTAGCTACTTCTATTCCTATTGGCAAAATGTAAATAGAGTACGTAGTTACGGAATTGAATTATCGGGTCAATTGAGAGACCTTTATTTCAAGGGATTCGATTTTGGCGGAAGTGTCACTGCGGTTGATTCCACAATTGTGGATAGTAACGGTTTAGGATCATCTAAACAAAGCATCGTCGGTAATCCTACGCCAGGTGTTTCGCCTTTAAGAATTACTGGAGTCGCAACCTATAGGCCTGATGAGAAATGGGCATTTACTTTAGGCGGCAGATATCATCGACAATTTGCCTCATCCATTGATAACAATGACGTGAACGCGAATACATATCAAGGATTTTCTGGATATTTTGTGATGGACGTTAAAGCGAGATACCAAATTGATAAAAATTGGCGAGCAAGTTTTGGTATCGATAACTTAACGAATCGAGACTATTTTATGTATCATCCATTCCCACAAAGAACCTTTGTAGCTAATTTAAGATATTCCTATAACTAACAAAATATCAGTAACGCTCAAAAGTCGGAACTGACCTCCTACTTTTGAGTGAAGTTTAGCATCCTAGGAAAAGCTCATTTCCAACCCTGTAGCCACTTTGACGAATCCTGAAGTTCACGCCAAGAAATCTGCATCGTTTTTTTTGAGAAAACTGCTTCAATTTCTATCAAATCTATGAGGGTACTTTCTTCCTCTGGTTGAATCACCTTTGTCACAATGAAGTGTTTATTTTTTGCTACCGGTTGCGTTGCTGTCCATTTAGTTAATAACAGTTTTTTGGGGCTAAGTGGATTCTTCATCTTTTTACGGTATTTAATGGATTAATAAGCTAAGATAACATGATGGCTAAGAACCTTATAGCTAAGTTATTTCAATTAACTAACGCACATACTCTTTATGCTAATTATCACTTCTATTATTGCATCAATCTTAGCAATCCTATTTCTAAGGCTCTCTTTTGCAGTGATTACACTTCGACGAAAAAATAAGGTTTCATTGGGTTCAGGAGGTAATACTGATTTAGAAAGAGCGATTCGGGCACAAGGAAACTTTGCTGAATATGTGCCAATTAACCTAATATTAATGGCCTGTTTGGAAGTCAATTTTGCCCCTTGGTGGTTAATTGTTCTATTTGGGATTCTGTTGGTTCTTGGCAGAATAATCCATGCAGTAGGAATTAGTGAACCGCCACCAAATTTTTCAAAAAGAGTATGGGGGATGAAACTTACTTTCTTTACGATGATTGGCTTAATCATGACGAATCTAGGATGGGCTATTTTTAGTTTCTTTTTTTAGTCGACTAATGTAATTGTGTTAGCTTGTGCCGTGTAGTTAGCATCTAAATACTCATGCCAATATGCTTGAGTGGAAGGTACTATGTTTAAAAGACTTCTCGCACTCCCCAAAACCGTATGGTTCATTGGACTGATCAGTTTAGTTAATGACACTGCGAGTGAGTTACTGTATCCCCTTATTCCAATTTATTTAACGTCCGTCTTGATGGTGGGCCCACGAATACTTGGTCTCATTGAAGGAATCGCTGAAGCGACAGCAAGTATTTTTAAGTTAATCTCCGGAGTTGTTGTTGATAAAACAAAAAATACCAAAATATGGATTGTCGTTGGCTATTTTTTGGCCGGGTTTGGCCGACCATTTATCGCTTTTGTGAGTTCTTGGGGATGGATACTTGTAATACGGTTTACGGACCGAATGGGTAAAGGCTTGAGAAGCTCACCTAGAGATGCGCTTTTAGCTCAAACTGTTGCACCCTCAGAGCGAGGTATTACTTTTGGATTGCACCGCTCACTAGATAATGCGGGTGCAGTTATTGGCCCGATTATTGCTAGTGTCTTATTAGCAAATCACGTTCCTTTAAAAGACATATTCTTATGGGCACTATTACCTGCCGCCATTGTGATGGCCTTAACTTGTTTTATTAACGAGCCAAAAGTTGTCGTTACTCCAGAGAATGATCATTTCCAGTGGTCATTAAACGGCATGCCAAAGAAGTTTAAGTTCTACTTACTTGCGATGGCGATACTTACGCTTGGCAACTCATCGGATATGTTTCTTTTGCTAAGACTAAGTGACCTGGGGGTCTCTCCTATTGAAATACCACTAATTTGGGCAGGTGTTTCATTAATTACTTCACTGTGCGGTACACCCTTATCCGCTCTCTCAGATCGATACGGTAGAGAGCCATTTATTTTAGGTGCTTGGCTTGCCTTTGTTTTATTTTATTTCGGCCTAAGCTTTTCAAGCTTATCGTTATATCAAGTCATCGGCTTGTTTGCCTTATATGGATTTTTTAAAGCTGCCACAGAAGGTGTTGAAAAAGCACTAGTAGCAGATTTAGCACCACTCGGTCTTGTTGGCACAGCATTTGGGTGTTTTAACTTAACTGCTGGTGTAATGATATTGCCATCATCGATTATTTTTGGATGGCTATATGAAAGCTATGGAACGCAATATGCTTTTCTTTATTCGGCAGGTTGTGCCTCAGTTGCACTGGGCATATTTTTAATTACAGTTTTTCCGTTCAGACCGGATGTCATCATTGGAGCTGAATCCCCGAAGGGACTCAACTCAATTACTTAATAACTAGAACTGGTTGTTTTGCTTTATGGGTAATCCGATGTGCAACGGAACCGAGTAGAAAGTCTGAAACTTCAGAACGCCCTTTTGATCCAATAACAATCATTCCGACCTTTTCTTTATCAGCAATAGATAAAATCGTTTCAGATACATTGCCGATTTCTATAATAAAACTGTGGGGAACATCCGACTTTGCTAATAATTTTTGGGCAGGCTTCATTTCTTTTTGACTATTTTCAATTAAGAAATTCTTAATATCTTCATAGGTAACAAATTGATTGATGTAGTTAAAGCTCGAATCGTCATGGACAGTGATAACAACAATTGAGGATTTAGCAGTTAAACCTTTTGCCAAATTAACAGCATACTTAAGGGCTTTGAAAGAACTCTGTGAACCATCGATGGGTACTAATATTTTCATAAACACCTCCGTAGTCATCCCATTTAAGCACTATAAAAATATTGTGTCAAATATGAAAAGAATAATGGATTAATCTACTCAACTATAGCCATCGTATTGTATTGACCTTGAAAGTTCAAAAGAAAAAATGAAAAACGATTATTCGTTCGTTATGTGGCGCTCTTGAATAATCTTCGCCCAGATTTGTGAATCTTTAGCAATGTATTTTCTTAAATCATCTCGAGTGCCTGGAGATGGATATAGGCCGTGTTCCTTCAGGGCAGCAATAATCTCTTTATCACTTAGAACTTTTACTAATTCTTTATTCCATTGATCGAGCATTGCATCAGAATTTTTAGAGGATGCCACAAATGCATACCAATTACTGGAGTCAAAACTTGGGAAACCTGACTCGGCGATTGTTGGTACGTTAGGCAAGGCTTCAATTCTTTTGGCGCCTGTAATGGCGATAGGACGTAATTTGCCACTCTTTATATGGGGCATTGCAGAGGATATCGTTGAGTAATAACAGTTAACCCTTCCGCCTAAAACATCAATCATTGCAGGATTACCACCTTTATAGGGGACATGCGTTGTTTCAATTTTAGCTAAAGAGTTTAAAAGCTCACCCTGTAAGTGCGAAGCTGACCCATTTCCTGTGGATGCAAAGGTGAGTTTGCCCGGATCTTTTTTAGCAAGATCAATGAAGTCTTTTAAAGATTTGATATTTGATTCTGAGGGTACAACCAGTACATTAGGAAAAGCGACACCCATCGTTAGAGGTGCTAAGTCTTTAACTGGGTCATAGGATAATTTCATTAAAAGTGGTGCAATGGATAAAGGTCCAATAGATCCCAAAAGAATCACTGAACCGTCCGTTGGGCCAGTTGCAACCGTACCATGAACAATATTACCACCCGCCCCAGCCCTATTTTCAACAATCACAGATTGGCCAATATTTTCACCTAGCTTTTTAGCGATAATTCTAGCTGCAGTATCTGTTCCGCCACCCGCAGCAAAACCCACGTACATCGTGATCGTTTTTTTAGGGGGAAACTCTTGACCATGGGATGATCCTACAACACCAAGCATCATTGCAGTGATGGAAGTAGCCCAAACTAAACGTTGATAGCGTTGCAAAAGTCCCATGAACATACCCCAAGAAATCGTTAATTAAACAAAATGTAGTTAATTGTAACTTTTTTAAATAACGGTTTTCTTAGTTCTTGAGCGAATGTTAAGGATTTCCACACCAAACGAGAAAGCCATACCGAAGTAAATATATCCTTTGGGAATATGAAAGTTCAGTCCTTCCGCAATTAAAACTATTCCTACTATAGATAGAAAAGACAGGGCTAAGACTTTAATTGAAGGATGATGATTCACAAAATCACCAATCGGTTTTGCGGCAAACAACATAACAACAATGGAAGTGATGACGGCAGCAACCATAATTAAAATCTCATCGACCAAGCCAACTGCAGTAATAACGCTATCCAGAGAAAAAACGATATCCAATATACCAATTTGAATTACTGATCCCCAAAAAAGTTTTTTGGTTGATTGTTTAACATCAGTTGAACTACTAGTCGGGGTCACTTCGTGTGATTTCTCATGCTCTACGGCCTCTACTTCTAGATAAATTTCTTTGGAAGATTTCCACAATAGAAATAGACCGCCTAATAGTAATATTAAGTCACGCCCACTAATTTCTTGGTTGATAGCTGTAAATAGAGGTTCTGTAAGTCCCATTACCCAAGATAAGCTGAGTAAAAGTAAAACTCGGGTAATCAATGCAAAAAGTAAGCCAAAGCGACGAACTTGATTACGGATTTCTAG
>CAISYI010000007.1 GCA_903889595.1 uncultured beta proteobacterium | reverse complement strand
GGTTCTTACGATCCTGAATTAGATCTAGCCTATTGGGGAACTGGTAATGCTGGACCGTGGAATCCTACCAATCGAAAAGGTGATAACTTATATTCTGCTTCGATTTTGGCAATTCGTCCAAGTACTGGAGAAATTGTTTGGCATTATCAAGCTGTGCCTAACGATGTTTTTGACTGGGATACAGTGTTTGAATTAGTGCTAGCGGATATTAAAGTTGAGGGCCAAAATAGAAAAGTAGTCATGCAGCTTAATCGAAATGGCTTTTTATATGTGTTAGATAGAACCAATGGTAAATTAATTTCTGCTAAGCCTTATGAGAAAGTTAATTGGGCAACGCATGTAGATATGGCAACCGGTCGTCCAGTTGAATCAGAAGAAACGAAAAAGTTAAGAGCTGGTGAGCAAATCCAGATGTGGCCTAGTGTTCGTGGTGCTAAAAATTGGCCACACGTTGCATTTAACCCGAATACAGGTTTGATTTATGCCACAACGAATCATGCTTATTCAAATTATCGCTTTGTTCCGTTGGCAGAATTTAAGCCAGGATTTAGATATCAAGGGGTTGAGAATACTTATTCTCCGATTAATCCAGATACGGTCGCAGGTCATATTGAGGCAATTGATCCACTAACCGCCAAACCAAAATGGCGTTTACCGTTGATTGGTCAGGTTGGCGGTGCTTCTATTTTAGCTACGGGTGGTGGTTTGTTATTTACAGGAAAACACACTGGGGAAGTTATTGCTGTTGATTCTGATAAAGGTGAAGTGGTTTGGGAGTTTAAGACACCTTCAGGCATCAATTCTAATCCGATTACTTGGACCAGAAATGGTAAACAATACATCACTATCTTATCGGGTCTTGGTGGAGTTGTTTCAGGGATGAGAGGGTTACCTGATATTCCTAAAATGGGCTCAATTTGGACTTTTGCTTTAATGGAGTAAGTACTTGATGTATTTAAAAAAAATAATAGTTGTAAGTTGCTTTGGTTTTCTATTGTCTGATTTTGCATTAGCGCAAGAGGAAGTTTTTTCTAAAGAGTCGATTGAAAAGGGTAGGGCAATTTATTCTCAAAACTGCTCTCCCTGTCATGGTCCTCAGATGGCGGATCCGCAGGGGGCTTATGATTTGAGAATATTCCCTGCAGATCAGCGCAACCGTTTCTTTTATTCGGTCACGAACGGTAAAAATGGTATGCCGCCCTGGGGAGGTCTCTTTAATAAAGAAGAAATCGCTACTATTTGGGCTTATGTCATGGCCGGTGAAAAGAAATAAAGTATTCCTAGGCTGAGCTGTTGAGTAAACATTCAAGATTAATTGAATCATGCACACTAAAATGGCATGATTCAATTATTGAGCATCGTTGCCTAATTTTTTTCTTGAACTAGGCAAGTCCTACCTTGCTTAGTATCTATATCTTGCGCCACCATCGATGTTAATCACTTCACCACTAATGTATTTACCGCTGTTTGATGCTAAAAATACGGCAAGATCAGCAACTTCAGAGGGTTCGCCCATTCGGCCGAAAGGCAAATTACTAACTACCTTTTCATAAGCTTTGCGATCCACTTCATTTTTAGGATGGAGAATACCCTCTGTCCTCGAAGTACGAATAAGACCAGGACTAATACCAACAACACGGATGTTATCGTTCACGCTTTCAGATCCAAGCGCATTATTAAAAGCTACGAGTGCTGCGTTCGCTGTTGAAGTGCCAATGGACTTGAAGTTTAAACGCTCTGCCGCCATTCCAATAATGTTGATGATCACTCCACCATTTTCGTTTTTTGCCATAAAGGGATAAATATGACGCGTTAGGAAAATAGTTGACATGACTTTACCTTCCCAAGCATCTCTAAACTGAACTGGGTCAATATCAAATAAACTACCGCGACCCATCGCACCAGCTGAGTTCACCAAAATATCTACCTTGGGAAAAAAGTCAGATATTTCAGTTAAGTTTTTCTCTTCAGAAAGATTAACTGCCTGTACTTGGACTGGCACATTAAATTCTTTTTCTAGTGATTCTTTGGCAGCGTTGAGGGAAACAATATCTCTAGCAACTAATATCAGAGAGGCACCTTGTTTAGCAAAGGCGGTAGCAATACCAAAACCAATTCCCTTTGAACCACCAGTGACGAGAACAACTTTGTTTTTTAATTCTGAGTACATAAATGACGACTTTCTTTTTAATGGGTTTATTCAGGTTTAATATTTAAAGATTGAATGATTTGACCCCAGGTTTGACTCTCATTCGCAATAAATTGTGCAAACTGTTGGGGGTTATAGTCACGTGATTCTGCGCCGATATCCAGTAATCGTTTTTGCATTTCTGGAGATTTCATAATTTTTACGATTTCTGCATTCAATTGATTAACAATGGCTGGCGGAGTTTTAGCCGGTAAAAATAATGAATACCACTCGTAAGTCACGATGTTAGGATAGCCAGATTCTGCAATGGTTGGAATATCTGAGAACACTTCAGGACGTTTCGAACCTGTGGTTGCTAGTGGCCTTAGTGTGCCAGCTTTAATGTGTGGCAGAGTTGCAGTTGGACTATTAATAAAAACTTGGAAGCGATTTGCTAATAAATCTGCCAAGGCAGGGCCACCACCTTTGTAAGGGACACTAAGGACGTCAATCTTTGCCTCTTTTTTGAGGTATTCCATAGTCAAGTGACCTGAAGATAAACCGCCGGGTTGACCATAGGCTAATAGCCCCGGATTAGCTTTTGCGTAGGCAATGAGTTCTTGAAAGTTTTTTGCCGGCACACTGGAATGAACCGTTAGGAGACCAGGCATAATCCCGACGACTGCCAGAGGAATAAAATCTTTCTTTGAGTCATAAGGTAATGATTTTGCAATATAGGGATTAATGACATGGGAGCTAATCAACATGGCCATAGTATGACCATCTGGCGCTGATTTGGCTAACTCACTCGTACCAATAATTTGATTTGCCCCAGGTTTGTTTTCTACAATGACGGTTTGACCCAATGCTTTACCCAGTTCAATAGCAAGTGATCTCGCTAAATAATCATTGGTCGCTCCCGGTGCTACTGGGACAATAATTCGTAAGTTTTTATTTGGGAAATCTGCTGCTTCGACTGCACTAATAAAACGTGTCAATAGAAAAAAGGATAAGAAAATCCATTTGTATAGGCTACGTTGCATCGCTTTGGCTCCAATATAGTTTGATTTAGGATTTTTTTTGTAAAGCGTTTTTTACTTGTCTCGGGGACAAGTATAATACGAAAATACCATCTAAAAAACATTAGGAGACACAACGTGGCAGACAAGCCTCTTGGAATAGCTGTAATTGGAGCCGGTCGTATTGGAACGCTCAGGGCAAGATTATCTGCAAAGCACCCCTCAGTTGGATTCTTAGCAATCTCGGATATTAATCTGGATAAAGCAAAGACCTTAGCAGAAACGTGTAATGCCAATTTTTACTCAGATAACAATGAAGAGGTCATCTCAAGACCTGAGGTGAATGCAGTCATCGTATCGACTCCTGAACAATTGCATGCGGCTCCTATCAAAAAAGCCCTTGAACTCGGTAAGCCAGTTTTAGTGGAAAAACCTATTTCATTTTCATTGCAAGAAGCTGATGAAATTTTAGAAGTTCTCAAAAGAACTAATGGTAAATTAAATATTGGCTACAGTCGACGCTTTAAAGAGTGTTATTTACGTGCCAAAGAGCAGGTACTTCACCAGCGCCTAGGAAAAATAATTGGTGGCACTGCAAGGGTATATAACTCCCGCGCACAAGCCTTCTCGATTTTAAAACGTGATCCTCATGCCACTCCAGTGGTTGATGTGCTGACTTACTATGTTGATTTAATGTGTTGGCTATTAGAAGATCAAGCCACACCAGTGGAAATTATTGCAAGGGGACAAACCGGTATTTTTAGAGAAGCTGGTTTCCCGATTGACGATGTGACCTGGGCCATTATTACTTTCTCAGACGGGGCTGTCATTAATTTAGGTATTAGTTATGCATTACCAGAGAGATATCCGACTCTAGGCCAGTCAGATCGCCTCGAACTCTTGGGGTTAGAGGGAACTATGATTATTGATGATGATCATATGGATCACATTCTGTATTCTGATCGGGGAGTACCACATGCGTATGTTCCTGACCATCAGGTAAATATGGCTTTTTTAGGTAGTAATACTGCTGGAGATTGGGCCTGTGGCGATTTTTGGGGACCACTAGGCAATGAAACACGCTCTTGGTTAGATGCCTTGATTACTGGTCAACCAACCATGCACACTACGCCAAATCAAGCGCGTATTAATTTAGAAACGACTCTAGCCATTGAGTTAGCTGTAAGGACTGGTGAGGCGGTAAGACTGCCATTACCAAAATAAATTATGTTTTCAAAACTCTTTTTCTCACTAGCTCTTGTAACTTGCTCTGTTATCGCAAATGCACAGAATTATCCGAACCATACTGTCAAAATTATCGGTCCGGGTGCTGGTTCCGGTACCGATATTACGGCCAGGATCCTAGCCAAGTCTCTTAATAAACTATGGGATCAATCGGTTATTGTTGAAAATAAACCCGGTGCAGGTGGAACTTTAGGAATTAGTGCGGTTGTCAACGCACCTGCCGATGGTTATACCTTACTCGCCCAATCAGCAACGTACGTAATTAATCCAGCGGTATATAAAAATTTACCTTACGACGTTACTAAAAGCTTAATTGAAATTGATATGATCGCTACGAGTCCTTATATCTTAGTGATTGCGAGTTCATCAAAAATACAGTCTTTGGATGATTTTATTAAAGAAGCAAAAAATCGCTCGAGTGACTTTACATTTAGTTCAGCGGGGGTTGGAAGCTCTACCCATTTAGCTTCTGAGTATTTGAATCAAACCACGAATATCAAAGCCTTGCATATTCCCTATAAATCGACTCCAGAAGCTATGCAAGATGTGATTTCCGGAAGAGTAACTTACTTAATGGCACCTTACGAAACAGCCTTGCCACAAATTCAATCGGGTAAGTTAAGAGCTTTGGGTATTTCTAGCAAAAGTAGGGTAGAAGGATTGCCGCAGGTGCCGACGATTGCTGAGCAGTTAAATAATAATTTTGAAATGAATTTTTGGGTTGGCTTATGGGCCCCTATGGCCACACCTGCTCCCATCATTAAAAAATTAAAAGAAGATGTCACCAAAGTCTTAAATGATTCAGAAACAAAATCAGCTTTTAATACGGCTGGAATTACAGTGAAATCAATGGGTCAAACGGCGTTTACCAAGTTTGTGCGAGAAGAAATCACTAAGTATCAAAGCATCGCTAAAATAGCTGGAATTAACCCACAATAATGAAATGAAATAAGAATGATAAAAAACCTTCGATTCCCTAAAATGTTGCTTATTTTTGCATTACTGTTAGGCACGAGTTCTCTAGTAATCGCTCAAACCGATTATCCTAACCGACCTGTCAAAGTGATTGCACCCCAAGCAACCGGTGGTGGCGTGGATATTGTTGGGCGGTTTATGTCCGATAAAATGCGCCAAGCGATGGGTCAGTCTTTTATTATTGATAATCAAGCTGGAGCTGGTGGTGCCATCGCGGCTAAACTGACTATGCGTGCGCCGGCAGATGGATATACGCTCATGATTGGTTACGTAGCAACACACGGGACTAATCCTGCGGTTAAGAAAAATATTTATGACTCAGTCAAAGACTTTACGCCAATCGCTATGTTTGGTGGTACGCCAAATGTGATTGTGGTGGCAAAGGGTGTGCCAGTTAAAAACCTCAAAGAATTAGTCGCGTACTCTAAAAAACAGCCTTTGAATTACGGGACCTCTGGGATTGGCACTTTAAATCATTTGCTCATGGAGCAGTTTAAATTTGCGGCGTCTATGCCCGCTTTAATGGTGCCTTATAAAAGTATTGGTCAAGCCTTTACTGATTCAGTTGGCGGCTCAATTCAAGTGATTTTTCCTGGCTTATCTGCTGCCATGCCACATATTCGTAACGGTACGTTAATTCCGCTAGCTGTTACTGGAAATACTAGAAGTTCCTTATTACCAGATACGCCAACGTTTAAAGAGTCAGGCTTTGAAGGGTTTGAAGGTTTAACTTGGTATGGCTTAGTAGGCCCTGCTAAATTGCCAGAAGATATCAAGAAAAAAATCAATTCTGAAGTAAATAAATTACTCGCCCAAGCAGATGTAAAAAAGTTTTTTGTCGAGCAAGCTTTAACGCCAATGCCAATGTCCCCAGAGCAATTTGAAGATTACATGACAAAAGAAGTCGTTCATTGGACAAAAGTAGCTAAAGATAGCAACATTACGGCGGAATAATGATGAAAAATATACCTACTATCACCGTCTCAGAACTCTTGGCTCAGGCATTTATTGATATGCCACAAGAATTACCAAAAGAAGTTCAAATCTTAGTTGATTCTCTCATCATTGATGTGGCTGGCTTGTGTGTGGCTGCTCGGCATGCGGATTATGTTGGCGCATCATTTCGCGCAACATTTGAGGCGGGTCAGTGTACCGTGATTGGTCATGCACAAAAGGGCAATGTTTTTACAGCTTGTTTTGTTAATGGCACAGCGACGCATGGTGAAGATTACGATGACACCTTTGAAGGTGGACCGATTCATGCGGGAGCGGTGATTGTTCCTGCAGTTCTAGCTGCCTGTGAACAACACGGTTTATCTGGCAGTGATCTAGCTCGCGGGATTGCAATTGGCTCAGAAGTCATGTGCCGACTATGTTCAGTTGCACCTAAGCTTGTTCATAAAGCAGGTTTTCATCCAACTGCCGTGTTTGGTGCGATTGGCGCTGCAGCAGGTGTAGCAAGTGCTCTTGGACTTAATAAGGAACAGTGGGTAAATGCTTTAGGGATTGTTGGTAGTATGGCCTCTGGCATTATTGAATACTTAGCTGAGGGAACTTGGACAAAAAGAATGCATCCTGGTTGGGCAGCTCACTCTGGTTACAGGGCTGCACGTCTGGCGCAAGAGGGGTTTACTGGCCCAAGAACATTATTT
>CAISYI010000006.1 GCA_903889595.1 uncultured beta proteobacterium | reverse complement strand
TTCAGAACCAAGGCAAAAGTATCAAAGATACTGTTACAACTTTAATTTAGACATTCCAACGTGGCATCAATTTAGCAGCGTTACCACGTGTAATCAAATTCATGTCTTGTTGATTAAATCCGTAAGCCAAGAGACCCTTGATATTGTCTTCACTGGTTCGGTATGGGTAATCTGATCCAAATAAAACTTTATCTTTTGTAACTAAGGCAAGCAATGATGGTAAGGCATAACCATTGGAGGCCCAAGCTGTGTCATAGTAAAAGCGTTGTAACTCATGCATTACACCATTCGGCACACGTTCTGCCAATTTTTTATCAATGACCGGCATTTTTTGTAAACGCTCAGTTAAGAATGGCAAAGTACCTCCCGCGTGTGAGAAGATAAATTTAATATCTTGGCACTTGGCAGCAGTCCCTGAAAAAACAATATTGACAATCGTTCTGGTTGTATCCGTACCATACTCAACCACCGTTGGAGGGGTATCAGGCAACAAGTTATTACAGCAATTCGCTGAAGTTGGATGCGTATATAAAATTGCCTTGCGACGATTGAGCTCTTCCATCACTGGAGCAAAAGAAGGATGTCCTAACCACTTGTCCCCGTAGCTTGTTAACAAACCAATTCCATCTGCTTTTAAGACATCCATCGAATATTCGATTTCACGTAGAGCGTCATCCATATTTTGCATTGGCAACATCGCAAAAGATCCAAAGCGTCCTTTGTGATCGCCCGCCACTTTCGCGGCATATTCATTATTTTCACGGGCAATCTTTTTCGCCATCGCTGGTTCTAAAAAGCTCACTTGCGGGGTAGTTGCCGATAGGATTGAGGTTTTAGTACCAGCAGCGTCCATATCATCAATGGTATTTTTGACTGACCAGTCGAGGGCAGGTTTTTGTGCCAACTTTTTGGAAACCATTTCAGCAACCAAGGTAGGCGCAAAAAAGTGATGATGCGTATCAATCTTGTCGCGATTACCAATCACCACGGAGTTAGCTTGCGCATTTGCCGTAGTTGGTAAAACAGTTGCAGCACCGAGACCGGCTAAGCTACTTAAAAAATTTCTGCGGGAGACTCCGCAAGAACAGTATAGGTTTTTCATTTTTCTTCCTTTAAGGTTTTTTCCAGCCAGATTGTTCTAATATGCGTAATTCCCAAGGAATAATCACTTTAGAAAAAATATTTGCATCGGTCCATCCTTTTACTTCACGTCCCAAATGACCACCTTTTGGATTAATCCAAAAATCCTTCGGTATATCACCCGCTTCCATTAACCTCTTGACATCATCTAAAGGAACTTGAGTATCATTGGCTCCCGCTAAGATTAACATCTGTGTTGTTGGACGCTGCAATAAGTTTTGATCTTTTAACGACATTTTTGGTACATAGGCTAACAATTGCTCTAAATTAGTAACGCCTTCATAAACATTAATACTGGCAGGTAAGTAATCAAATAAATACTCCGGCGTACTCAGTTTCTTTTCAACAAACTTAGAGTCAAACGTTGAGTGAACTGGTGGTGACTGAGCAACTGAGCCGAGTAATCGATCTTTTTCTAGAATGCCCATTTTTGTTGCCCAATAAGCACCAAAACTCACTCCTGAAAAAATAATCCGTTTCTGGTCAATCTCTGGACGCGTCTGTAGATAATCTAAAGCTGCAGAGAACATTCTTTCTGCTGTTGGGCTTACTTTAATCG
>CAISYI010000005.1 GCA_903889595.1 uncultured beta proteobacterium | reverse complement strand
TTGCATTAACTGGTTTGTATTTAGTACGTGGAGGATTGTTTGGACGGTAGTCCAGCTTTCATTTCTTTGAGAATGGTTTGGGAGCCGCTCGTAATCATACGGACATCTGAGCTGACGGTAACCATGTCAAAACCCATTTGAACCCTAGCGAGGGCTTGTGGTGATTCAGCATTGTGAATGCCTGCAAACTTATTATGTGCTTTTGCTCTAGAAAGAATATGTTCAACAGCTTGCGCAGCTTTCTCATCTAAATGATCTAATTTTGGAGTACATCCTAAGGAAAGAGATAAGTCAGCCGGCCCTATATAAATCCCATCGAGTCCTTCAACTTGCAAAATGGCATCTAGGTTATCAATCGCTTTCGCTGTCTCAATCATTGCCAAACGCAATATCGTTTGATTGGCATAAAGAGGATAGTCTTGACCGCCATACAAAAAAGCTCTAATAGGACCAAAGCTTCTAGAACCCATTGGAGAATAACTTGACCACTCAACCAGTTTTGCAGCTTCATCTGCAGTGTTTACCATCGGACAAATAATGCCGTAAGCACCCGCATCTAAGGTTTTCATAATATGGCTAGCATCCAACCATGGAACTCTAACCATCGGCACAGTCTTCGTTGTCGAAATCGCCTGAAGAATTTGTACCATGGCTTGGTAATCGACGACTCCATGCTGCATATCAACCGTGATGGAATCCCATCCTTGATTGGCCATGATTTCAGCATTAAAACTATTGGAGGTAGCAACCCAACCGTTCACAATCGGTTGATGATTTGCCCACATTTCACGTAAAAGATTTTGTCTCATAATGATCTTTCTCAATTCCGCGAGGAGATTTAGCGAGGATATCCTAACCCTGCTTTCACGATAACGGCCTCAGCCTCTGGTGCTCTTAAGAATTTAATCAATTCAATTGCAGCTTGTTCTTGTTTAGAGCCCGTTGTTACAGCACCAGCAAAGGTAAAACCTGGTTGAACTTCTTTAGGAATTGGGCCTACGTAAGTAATACCAGGCACATGTAAAATTTCGCTCACTTGCTGAAAGCCAATTTCATTTTCACCTCTAGCAACTGTTGCAGCCACAGGCTCTCCAGATGGAGGTCCTCTAACCTTCTTGCTTTTACCTTTTACTTGATCCTCGATTCCAAGCTTCTTAAACATTTGGCCAGCAATGTAAGTGCCACTTCCACTATCTGAATAACCAATGGATTTAGCATCTAACAAGGTTTTACGAAACGCATCTACTGTACTAATATCAGGCTTAGTTGCACCCTCTTTGATTGCCATTCCAATTTGTGAAAGCCCCAAAATAGTAACGCTAGACTCTTTAACAAATCCTTTGTGAGCGAGTTCGTGAGCTGCTTCACCATCTAATATCACTAAATCTGCAGTTTCGCCACGCGCAAGCCTCGTCGGAATTGCTTCAGGGGAGTCACCTATAGAAGGGCCACGTACAGTGATTAATTTATGACCTGTCTTTTTTTCAAAAACAGGTCCCAATTCATGATAAACGCCAAAAAAGCCTGAAGAAATCAGTACCTTAATATCTGCGGCATGAGCAAAGTTGAAGACATTCAATGTCAGAGATAACAAAAGAATATTTCGTAGCATACGTTTAACCATCAAACTGTTCTCCTAGTAATTATTTATATTAATGCCGTTGGTCTGAAAGGAACATAGCGCCAATTTCCTAACAAGTACGCTTAGTTTAACCTTTTTATTCTTTAAACATCCCTTTTTCCTTGATGAAGGAAATGATTTCATTCAGCCCTGTTTTCCTTTTTAAATCCGTCATCGTATAAGGTCGATTAGGACGCATTCTTTTAGTATCTTCTTCCATCACATCTAAATTTGCACCGACATAAGGGGCTAAGTCGATTTTATTAATCACGAGTAAATCAGACTTAGTAATTCCGGGGCCGCCTTTGCGTGGAATTTTTTCACCACCAGCAACATCAATCACGTAAATCGTTAGATCAGATAACTCTGGACTAAAAGTAGCAGCTAGATTATCCCCACCCGATTCAATAAATACGATATCGGCTTCTGGGAATCTTTCCAACATACGATCCACCGCTTCTAAATTAATCGAGGCATCCTCTCGGATAGCGGTGTGTGGACAACCACCCGTCTCAACCCCCATGATCCTCTGCGCAGGTAATGCTCCTGAAATAGTTAATAAGCGCTGATCTTCTTTGGTGTAAATATCATTAGTAATCGCCACCAAATCAAATTCTTCTGACATGGCTTTGCAAAGCATTTCTAGTAAAGTGGTTTTGCCTGAGCCAACAGGACCACCAATTCCAATACGAAGTGGCGGCAGTTTTTTTGTTCTTTTGTTTGTCATTTTTTAAGACCTAAATAATCGGGAATATTGACTTTCATGTCTTGCTGACAAGACACTCAGTTGCATTGAGAAAGTGTTAATTGGTTTTTCTTGAAGTGCTATCTTGCTAAATATTTCATCAATCAAATCCGGGACATTGTCCAAAACTGCTAATAGAATTTTCTGGCCAGCGACTTGCCCAAGCGGTACGGATTTCATGGCAGCCATAACTTGGTTTTCAATCCAAGAATAAAGATAAGTTTGTAATCCCTCTCTCTCAGTCATACCTACACTGTGACAGGCATAACTATGAGCGCTTGGTAAGGTGATTTTTTTGACCTCTTTTAAAAGCTTTAGCTGCTCATGCGTTCCACGCTCTAATTCTTGCATTAACTTAGACAAAGACCAGCCCATTTGAATCGTTTCAGCCCTAAATTCACTTGTCTCTCTGGATGCCCAAAACC
>CAISYI010000004.1 GCA_903889595.1 uncultured beta proteobacterium | reverse complement strand
TTGCCAAGACGGTGTAGCTGAATCGGATGGTTTGATCCGAGGCGTACTGCTCTTTTTGCCAGGCTAATGATTTATTGAAAACGAAGCGACAAGCACCTATAAAGCGCCGCATATTGCGCTGTTGTTGACCATGAGGCATTAGCTCAAATTGATACGCTTGAAGTCGTTGCATACTGTAATTATATACAGCATTTATTATTTTAACAAGATAGAAATGTCAAGGACAGGCAGGCCGTCCGTGCTATTCATCCTCGCCCTGAACGGCGAGGTTTTCCGCACTATTGGATAAATCAAGCTTGCATTAGAAATACTGCAGGCTTTTTTTCTAAGTATTTGATCTTTGGCGATTGACTAGACCAAGCTTTTCGCCACTCACTGATAGTTTGACTCACAACCAACTCATCTGACAATGTCAAATGTGTAGCGATACACAATTGTGTATTTGGATGCAGTGCTTCAATGCAACTTTCTAGCATTCCTAAATTTCGATAAGGGGTTTCAATCCAAAGTTGTGTCGCGCGATTTTTTTTCGATTGTGATTCGAGTGATCTTAACTCTTGAATTCTCTCCAATGCTTTGATAGCTAAGTAGCCATGAAACATAAAGCCTTGACCATTCATACCGCTTGCCATTAAGGCTAACATCAGGGAACTTGGCCCGGTAAGTGGTTTTACAGAAATCTTTAACCGATGTGCCAAGGCGACGATTTCTGTTCCTGGGTCTGCTACTGCTGGGAGCCCAGCCTCAGATAGCAGTCCGAGATGGTGGCCGGATAGAAGGGGCTTTAACAAATCATTGATGTCAATTTTAGAGCTAGGTCCTGACCACTCGACCATCTTCATTTCTTGCAAAGGTTTTATCAGCGGATGAACAGAATTGACGGCTTTTAAAAAAGATCTAGCCGTTTTAGCATTTTCTACAATCCAATATTCAAGCTGACTTGCTTGCTTTGTTACTTCGTTAGGGATTACATGGGGAAGTTGTTCTTCCCGAGCTTCATCGCCTAAGGTATTTGGGATTAAAAACAAGGTACCTTTACTCATCAAGTCCTCACAGGGGAAGTAAATAATTTAAAACCGACGGACATTAATAGGCCGGTTAACTGAATGAGTGGAAGGCCAATAATGGCAGTTGGGTCAGTAGATTTCATTTCTGAAAGCAAACCAATGCCTAAACCTTCTGCTTTTGCACTGCCTGCGCAATCATAAGGTTTTTCTGTCAAAAGATAATTTTCAAGTGTTGCCTCATCAAAATCTCGAAAAGATACTTCAGTATCAACGCAGGTATATAGAATTGTTTTTGAAGTGAGTTGCATGAGGCACATGCCTGTTCTGAAAATGACCGTTTCTCCTTGCATCATTTGAAGTTGGGCTAAAGCCCGATCATGTGTCATTGGTTTACCAATTGCCGCACCGTGAAAGTCAGCAACCTGATCTGATCCAATTACCCAAGCATCCGGGTGCTGTTCGCTAATACAACGTGCTTTAAGATGAGATAATCTTTCAACCAATTGAGTAGGGGATTCACCAATTTTGGGGGTTTCATCGACGTTCGGGGAGTAAACTGAAAAGGAAACGTTTAAACGTTCTAACAATTCTCTCCTATACTTGGAGGATGAAGCCAATATCAGAGTCTGTTCTTTCATTTTAGGGCTTAAATTTATGAACCAAAAACAAATTATCGCTCAAGAGTTGAATTCTTCTCAGAGCGCATTATCAAACATCGATTTTAAAAGTGGTCAAACTTTTAAAGGTCAAGGAGAGTTTCTCCTCGAATTTTTCCCACGCCTATTAAAGGAACTGCCAGAGACCCAACATCACAATTCGTTCAAAGTCCAGTGGGAGTGTTTTTCTTGGATAGATGTTTTGCCAACCGGGCAAGAACAATATCGCTTAAAAATTAAAGCGTTGACTACCATTCCCTTAACTTGCCAGCGATGTCTTGATGATTCTTTGCAAAATATTGAAGTTAATTCTCAGTTTATTCTTTTGAATACTCAAGATGAAGTTGATGATTTTCCGTTAGAAAATGATGATGAAGATGCTTTATTGAATGCATATGAATTCAACTTATTTGATTTAATTGAAGATGAATTACTTCTTGCCTTACCCCTTGTGCCAAAGCATGCAGATCAAAATTGTCAAAAGCACTTAATCAACACAGTGGAGCAATCAGATACGCAATTTGAGGAAAATGTGGACTTGATTGACCCAAAGACGGGTAAGTTAAACCCCTTTTTACAACTGAAAAAGCTTAAATTGAACTAGGCTGTGAAAAAAATCTCACGAAAAGTCTCAAGTAATGCTAAAATATCGGATTGTTTAGGAGTTAAATATGGCCGTTCAACAGAATAAAAAATCCCCATCTAAGCGTGGCATGCACCGTGCACATGACTTTTTAGAAAGCCCTTCATTGGCTGTAGAGCCAACAACTGGCGAAGCCCACTTGCGTCACCACATTAGCCCTAATGGCTATTATCGTGGTCGTAAAGTAGTTAAAACCAAAAACGATTAATTTCGCGAAGTCTTCGATTTCACACACGGTGCGAATGAATTAATGAATTCTCTAACAGGATTCATAACATCTAAACAACAGGAAAGCTCGTTGGAAGATGTTAAATTTTTAATGCGATGACAGTTACCATATCCGTTGATGCAATGGGTGGTGACTTAGGTGTATCCGTCACAGTACCTGCCGCAATTGATTTATTAAAGGACCATCCTAACTGTAGGATTCTTTTAGTCGGTCAACTAGAAGCTATTCATCTCGCACTTAAGAAAATCCCTTATGATTTAAGAGATCATGTAACTGTGGTTGAGGCTACTGAGGTAGTCGCCATGGATGATTCTGTCGAAGTTGCACTTCGCAAGAAGAAAAATTCTTCTATGAGAATTGCTATCGAGTTGGTAAAAGATGGTCAAGCAGATGCTGTAGTTTCTGCCGGGAACACCGGTGCCTTGATGGCTATTTCACGTTATCTTTTGAAAACATTAGAAGGTATTGATCGTCCAGCTATAGCTACTCGCATGCCCAATCAAAAGGGTACTGGAACGACTGTCCTAGATTTAGGTGCCAACAGTGATTGTGAAGCCTCTCATTTACTACAGTTCGCACAAATGGCAGATGTCATGGTGCGTGTAATTGATGGTAAAGAAAGACCTTTGATTGGTTTACTCAATATTGGTGAAGAGGTTATTAAGGGAAATGAAGTCGTTAAAGAAGCAGGAGTTTTACTGCGAAATAGTAGTTTAAACTTCCACGGCAATGTTGAAGGTAATGATATTTTCAAAGGTACTACTGATGTAGTGGTCTGTGATGGCTTTGTGGGCAATGTCGCACTTAAAACCAGCGAAGGTTTAGCGAGTATGATTTCACAAATGATCAAAGAAGAATTTGGACGATCAATATTGACTAAATTTTTATCCTTCTTAGCGCTTCCGATCTTATTGCGTTTTAGAAAAAGAGTAGACCATCGTAGATATAACGGTGCAATGTTACTGGGTTTGAGAGGCCTTGTGATTAAGAGCCATGGCTCAGCAGACCGTTATGCTTTTTATATGGCTTTGACAAGAGCATATGAGGCAGCGAATAATCATATGGTCGAAAAAATTGCTAAGGCATTTGATGAAATTGAAAAGCAGAAGACGAATGAAGCTTCTAGTGTGTCATCAACCCCATCCGTTAACTCTATTAGCTAATACTTAGGTAATTTATTTATGGCTACCTTTGCAAAAATCACTGGAACTGGAAGTTACTTACCCGAGCAAAGAATCGATAATGATGAGTTAGCTCAGTTGCTCTTGAAGGATGGCATTTCAACTAGCGATGAATGGATTTTTTCTCGAAGTGGAATTAAATCTAGGTATTTTGCGCAAAAGAACCAAATGGCCAGTGATTTAGCCGTCTTCGCAGCACAAAAAGCTTTGAGTGAAGCTGGTCTTGAGCCTAATCAAATTGATTTAATTATTTTAGCGACATCTACCCCGGATAATTTAGGTGGTTTTCCCAGCACTGCTAGCTCAGTGCAAAACAAACTAGGTATTACTTCTGGTTGTGGTGCCTTTGATGTTCAGGCAGTCTGTTCAGGATTTATTTATGGAACTCATTTAGCCAATGCCTTAATCAAAAGCGGAGAGCATCAGCGAGTGATGGTCATTGGTACGGAAGTGTTTTCTAGAATCCTTGATATGAAAGATCGTACCACCTGTGTTTTATTTGGAGATGGCGCGGGCGCTGTGATTTATGAGGCATCATCTGAACCAGGAATCATTAGTTCTGCGATTCATTCTGATGGTTCTCATCAACAAATATTGTGTGTACCTGGATATATTGGCCATGGCGGTATCCAAGGCTCTGCCTATTTAACGATGGATGGACAAGCAGTCTTCAAGTTGGCAGTAAAAATGTTGGAAAAAGTTGCCATAGAAGTATTAGAAAAGGCACACTTAAGTACAGGTGACATTGATTGGTTAATTCCGCATCAGGCGAATATACGCATCATGGAAGGAACTGCTAAAAAATTAGGTATTCCTCTTGAGCAAGTGATTGTTACTGTAACTGATCAAGGTAATACCTCAGCAGCGTCAATTCCATTAGCACTAGATACAGGTATTCGTGATGGTAAAATTACACGTGGTCAACACTTGCTATTAGAAGGTGTTGGCGGAGGATTTACATGGGGTGCAGCTTGCATCCGATACTGAGTCTTTACTTTATAAAGTTGTTCAATCGAGAAATTAAACTTAGGAATTTATTCCTTAAAAAAATGGTTTTTAATAAATGACTCAAAAATTAGCATTCGTTTTTCCTGGTCAAGGATCCCAATCAATAGGGATGTTAAATGGTTTTGCTCATAACCTAATTGTGCAGCAGTTAATTAGTCAAGCAAGCCAAGTATTGGGACAAGACTTAGGTCAATTAATTCAGGATGGACCATTAGAAGCCTTGGCTTTGACAGAAAATACACAGCCAGTAATGTTGCTTGCTGGAGTTGCTATTTACCGGGCATGGGTTGAAGCTGGCGGGCAAATACCAGAGTTTACGGCCGGCCACAGTCTCGGTGAATACACATCATTAGTATGTGCCAATAGTTTAGATTTTGCACAAGCGGTTCCACTCGTTAGATTTAGAGCGCAAGCAATGCAAGAAGCCGTTCCGGTTGGCTCTGGCGGCATGGCAGCAATCATTGGCTTGGATGACGAAATGATTAAAAAACTTTGTCTAGAAGTCTCTCAAGAAACTGGATTTGTAGTGGAACCAGTAAATTTTAATGCACCAAATCAGGTCGTGGTTGCTGGTCACATTCAAGCCATTGATCGAATCATCGAAATAGCTAAACCTGCTGGCGCAAAACTGGCTACAAAGTTGAACGTTTCTGCACCATTTCATTCAAGTTTGTTATTACCTGCTGCTACGAAACTAGCAAAGCATTTAGCTGATGTTCAATTACATCAACCGTCTGTGCAGGTTATTAATAATGTGGATGTGGTAATTGAAAGCGATCCTTTGAAAATAAAAGATGCCTTAATTCGCCAATCTTATTCTCCTGTCAGATGGGTTGAAACGATCGAAAAAATGGCTAATTTGGGCGTGACTCATATTGTTGAGTGCGGTCCAGGGCGAGTTTTAGCAGGTCTTGTGAAGCGGATTGCACCACAAATAAAGATGCTTGGCATTTCAGATCCACAAACAATCCAGGCTGTTTTATTAGAGTTAAAAAATTAATTGTTAAAATTCAAAGTCAAATGATGAAAAATCTATTCGAAGGTCAAATTGCAGTGGTCACTGGCGCCTCTAGAGGAATCGGTAAATCCATTGCCCAAAACTTAGCCAGTCAGGGTGCTTTGGTAATCGGTACCGCTACAACAGCAACTGGAGCTCAAAATATTTCGGACTATTTGCAAAATAGTGAAACAATTTTAGTAAGCGGTCTTGGTGAGGTGCTCAATGTAACTGAACCTCAAGCTTGCGAAAATTTTATTGAAAAAGTGGTCAAACAATTTGGTGGTATTAATATCCTTGTTAATAACGCAGGAATTACGCAAGATCAGTTAGCGATGAGAATGAAGGACGATGAGTGGAATTCTGTAATTGATACAAACTTAAATGCGGTGTTTCGTCTCTCAAAAGCTGTTTTAAGACCAATGATGAAAGCTAAGTCTGGTCGAATTATTCATATCACCTCAATTGTTGGTCATAGCGGCAACCCAGGTCAAGCAAATTACGCAGCCGCAAAAGCAGGCGTGGCAGGGATGAGTCGTGCACTGGCGAGAGAGATTGGTAGCAGAGGTATTACGGTGAATTGTGTCGCACCTGGCTTTATCGACACAGATATGACACGAGCTTTGTCTGAAGATCAGCAAAATGCATTAAAGGTAAACATCCCATTAGGTAGACTTGGAAGCCCTGAAGACATCGCTCATGCGGTCTCTTTTTTGGCTTCTGAAAATGCAGGATATATCACTGGTACGACTTTACACGTCAACGGTGGATTATATTTAGCCTAATGACTTTTGAAAATGATAAAATAATCTTAATTTAACAACATCCCCGGAGGGAAAGCATGGATAACATTGAACAACGAGTAAAGAAAATTGTAGCTGAGCAACTTGGCGTAACTGAGACTGAAGTTAAAAACGAATCATCATTCGTTAATGACTTAGGTGCTGATTCACTTGATACTGTTGAATTAGTGATGGCTTTAGAAGATGAGTTTGGAATCGAGATTCCTGACGAAGAAGCAGAGAAGATTACTACAGTTCAGTTAGCAATTGATTTCGCATCCTCGAAAGCTCAAGGCTAATCTGTGTCTTATCCAAATGGCCGACGACGTGTAGTTGTCACCGGTTTAGGTCTTATTAGTCCTGTCGGAAATGATGTAAATACTGCATGGGACAATTTGCTGCTGGGTAAGTCTGGTATTGCCACTATTTCAAAATTTGATTCTAGTGGCTTATCAGTTCATTTTGCTGGTGAAGTAAAGAACTTCAATATTGAAGACTATATTTCAGCAAAAGAAGCAAGGCATATGGATACCTTTATTCATTTCGGTATCGCAGCTGGGACTCAGGCTTTTAAGGATAGTGGGATTGAAGTGACTGAAGCCAATTCTGAACGAATTGGTGTCTTAGTTGGTTCAGGTATTGGCGGTTTGCCAATGATTGAACATACGCATCAAGAGTTAATTACTCGAGGTGCAAGACGTATATCTCCTTTCTTCGTACCTGGTTCAATCATTAATATGATTTCAGGTCATCTTAGTATAAATTTAAATCTTAAAGGTCCAAATCTATCGGCTGTGACTGCTTGTACGACCGGTCTTCATAGTATCGGGTTAGCCTCAAGGTTAATCCAGTACGGAGATGCTGATGTAATGATTGCTGGTGGGGCGGAATCGACGGTTTCGCCACTGGGTATTGGTGGATTTGCTGCAGCGAGGGCTTTATCTCTGCGCAACGACGATCCATCAACAGCTTCTAGACCTTGGGATGTCGATCGTGATGGCTTTGTTTTAGGTGAGGGCGGCGGCGTTGTCGTACTTGAAGAGTATGAACATGCTAAAGCGCGTGGGGCTAGGATATATGCTGAAGTGGCTGGTTTTGGGATGAGTGGTGATGCTTACCATATGACAGCACCCAATATGGATGGTCCAAGAAGGTGTATGCTTAATGCCATCAAGGATGCAGAAGTGAATCCGGAAGAAATTGGGTACATTAATGCTCATGGTACATCTACACCATTGGGTGACAAAAATGAAACTCAGGCAATTAAAGCTGCTTTAGGTGACCATGCTAAAAAACTCATTGTTAATTCCACTAAATCGATGACTGGTCATTTGCTTGGTGGAGCTGGTGGGCTTGAATCAGTATTTACGATCTTGGCACTGTACCATCAAAAGTCTCCCCCAACGATTAACATTTTTAATCAAGATCCAGAATGTGATTTAGATTATTGTGCAAATACTGCTCGTGACATTAAGTTAGATGTTGCGGTTAAAAATAACTTTGGATTTGGTGGTACAAACGGTACGCTAGTTTTCAAAAGAATTTAAAATAGTTGAAGATTAACAACTATTTCTTGATAAAACCGACGTACTATGAATAAAGTTAGTAAATTCAATAAGTTACCATTACTTTTCGTTATTTTGATGATGACGGCAAACTTCCCTTGCCTTGTCAAAGCTCAGAGTGACTCTACAAATAACCTTAATAATTTAAATTCAAGTCCAAGGAGATTCCTTGACTTCGCTGATTTAGTAGAAAAAGCAAGTCCTGCTGTTGTCAATATTCGTACAACTGAAAAGGTGATGGTCTATCAAATGCCATCCAATATTTCTCCTCAGGACCAAGCAGAATTTTTCCGTAGGTTCTTTGGTATTCCGCTACCCGTTCAACCTCAACCCGCCCCACAACAACGTCCTCAGCAACAGCAGGCTCCTCAGGCGCAAGAGCAAAATCGTGGTACGGGCTCGGGATTTATCTTGGACTCTAATGGCTACATCCTAACTAACGCTCATGTTGTAGAAGGTGCAACCAATATCTATGTTACTTTGACTGATAAAAGAGAGTTTAAAGCAAAATTAATTGGTTCTGACCCAAGAACAGATGTAGCGCTCGTTAAAATTGAATCAAAAGATTTACCCAAATTACCTGTTGGCGATTCTTCTAAGGTGAGGGTCGGAGAGTGGGTTTTAGCAATTGGTTCTCCTTTTGGTTTGGATAATACCGTTACAGCGGGGATTATTTCAGCAAAAGGGCGTGAAACAAACGATAGTATTACTCCATTTATTCAGACCGATGTAGCTATTAATCCTGGAAATTCTGGCGGTCCGCTGATTAATACTAGGGGAGAGGTGATAGGTATCAATTCCCAGATATACAGTAAGTCGGGTGGTTATATGGGGATTTCATTTGCGATTCCGATTGATGAAGCCATTCGAATTTCAGAGCAGTTAAAGACCAGTGGTCGAATTGTCAGAGGTAGGATTGGCATTACGATCACAGAATTAACAAAAGAATTAGCAGAAACGATTAACTTTACCCAAAAATCAAAGGGACTTTTAGTCAGAGGAGTCGAGGCTGGTGCCCCTGCTGCTATGTCAGGTATTGAGGTTGGTGACGTAATTGTTAAAATTAATGATCGCGATATCGAAAGATCAATTGATCTCACTAGGACTATTAGTGATGTCAAACCGGGAAATCGGGTAAAAATCCAAGTTTGGCGAAAAGGAAGCATCCGAGAAATCAATGTGATGGTCGTTGAGGTAGATGTGCCTCGCCGTCCCTAAAGCATTACAATAACGTAGACGTCTTATTGCAGCGCGACATGGTGTTGCGCTACAGCAAGACGTTCTAAGGAATCCATGAAACATATAAGAAATTTTTCTATCATTGCCCATATTGATCATGGGAAGTCTACTTTAGCCGATCGAATTATCCAGCTCTGTGGAGGTCTCTCTGAGCGGGAAATGGAAGCCCAAGTTCTTGACTCGATGGACATCGAAAAAGAAAGAGGCATTACCATCAAAGCACAGACCGCGGCTCTGAGCTATCGTGCACGGGATGGTCAAATATATAATCTAAACTTGATTGATACTCCAGGTCATGTCGACTTTTCGTATGAAGTCAGCCGTTCACTCTCAGCGTGTGAAGGAGCCCTCTTAGTGGTTGATGCTAGCCAAGGAGTTGAGGCTCAAACGGTTGCGAACTGCTACACCGCGATTGAGTTGGGTGTTGAAGTAGTTCCAGTCTTGAATAAAATTGATTTACCCTCAGCAGATCCTGAAAAAGCCAAACAAGAGATTGAAGATATTATCGGTATCGATGCTACAGATGCTGTGACATGTTCTGCTAAAACAGGTCTAGGTATTGAAGATGTGATTGAACGTTTGATTATTGAAGTGCCTGCACCTGAGGGCGATCCTTCAGCACCACTTCAGGCCTTAATTGTGGATTCGTGGTTCGATAATTACGTTGGCGTTGTGATGCTGGTACGAATTAAGAATGGCACTATTAAACCCAAAGAGCGCATCTCACTAATGTCCAATAAGTCGATCCATTTAGTTGACCATGTTGGAGTATTTACTCCTAAATCGATTGATAAAACTGAACTAGCTGCAGGCCAAGTTGGCTTTATCATCGCAGGTATTAAAGAATTAAAAGTAGCGAAAGTGGGTGACACGATCACCCACGCACCAGGACAACCCGGTAGAGTTTCAGCAACTGAGCCATTACCTGGCTTTAAGGATGTTAAATCTCAGGTTTTTGCTGGTTTATATCCTGTAGAAGCAAATCAATATGAGGCTTTAAGAGAGTCCTTAGAAAAGTTAAAACTCAACGACGCAGCTCTTCAATATGAACCGGAAGTTTCGCAAGCTTTAGGATTTGGCTTTAGGTGTGGCTTTTTAGGCTTACTACACATGGAAATTGTGCAAGAGCGTCTAGAGCGAGAGTTTGATATGGACTTAATCACGACCGCTCCTACCGTTGTCTATGAGGTGGAATTAAGTGACCATACAAAAGTGATTGTGGACAATCCCTCAAAGATGCCAGAGCCAAGTAAGATTGAAACAATTTTTGAACCAATGGTAGTGGTCAATCTCTACATGCCTCAAGAGTATGTTGGGGCCGTTATAACCTTGTGTACAGGTAAGCGTGGGATTCAAACAAATATGCAGTATTTAGGGCGACAAGTACAGTTGACCTATGATTTGCCAATGGCTGAAATCGTGATGGACTTTTTTGATCGTTTGA
Organism: uncultured beta proteobacterium; assembly: GCA_903889595.1. Classification (GTDB taxonomy): domain Bacteria; phylum Pseudomonadota; class Gammaproteobacteria; order Burkholderiales; family Burkholderiaceae; genus Polynucleobacter. Next base: position 4,461 of record CAISYI010000004.1, on the reverse strand, counting down.
AATCTATTTCAAGAGGCTATGCTTCAATGGATTACGAGTTCAAAGAGTATCGTGCATCTGATGTAGTCAAGGTGGATATTTTAATTAATGGCGATAAAGTGGATGCCTTATCGATTATTGTTCATCGAAGTAACAGTCAGTATCGTGGACGTGAAGTGGTGGCAAAAATGCGCGAAATTATTCCACGTCAAATGTTTGATGTTGCTATTCAAGCTGCGATTGGTAGTGGGATTATTGCTCGTGAAAACGTCAAGGCATTGCGTAAAAACGTGTTAGCCAAGTGTTATGGCGGCGATATTTCTCGTAAGAGAAAACTATTAGAGAAACAAAAAGCAGGTAAAAAACGAATGAAACAAGTGGGCAATGTGGAGATTCCACAAGAAGCCTTTTTAGCAATTTTACAGGTGCAAGATAAATGAGTATATGGGCTTTGATTGGGCAGCAATTTGCGAAAATTCTTTTGGCTTTATTTGTGGTCTTTGGTATTTTGTGGACTCTCGATAAACTTGTCTTAAGCAAGCAAAGAAAAGCACTCGGTATTCAAAAGCGGCCGATTTGGTTAGAGTTCACTGCAGATTTATTTCCAGTTATTGCCTTTATTTTTGTTTTGAGATCATTCTTGTTTGAGCCTTTTAAAATTCCTTCAGGGTCCATGATTCCGACTTTACAAATTGGTGATTTTATTTTAGTGAATAAGTTTACCTATGGGATTCGCTTCCCGGTAATTAACAAAAAGATCATTGAAGTAGGTGAGCCTCAGCGTGGTGATGTCGTTGTATTTAGGTATCCAGTAGATGAAACTGTTGATTATATTAAGCGTGTGGTAGGAGTTCCTGGTGATGTCGTACAGTACACAGATAAACGTTTAACGGTTAACGGCAAAGCCTTTAATTACGAACAAATTAGTAAAATTCCTCAAGTCGGTGATGAGGACAATCAAGTTTTATTTGGTGCGGTTCCCGACTTTTTAAAGACCAGACATTTCAAAGAAACCTCTCCAGCGGAGTTAGGTGGCCTTTCTCACTTTATTGAAAATGATCCTCAGCGCCCAAGTGGTTTTGCAAGTACTTTCATTCAGGAAAATGCTTTCCCACAAATGGAAAACTGCGAGTACAACGTCTCAGGTTTTACTTGTAAAGTGCCACCGGGTTCCTATTTTATGATGGGTGACAACCGTGACAATAGTTTGGACTCAAGATACTGGGGTTTCGTTCCTGAGAAAAACTTGGTTGGTAAAGCTGTGTTTATTTGGTTGAATATTGGTGCCTTAAGTCGCATAGGAAGTTTTAACTGACCATGAATGCTAGAGCCACAATTGATACCAAGCAACTTGAGAATCGCTTAGGTTATCAATTTCAAAAGCATGAATTGTTGGTTCAAGCATTAACCCATCGAAGTCATGGCAAAAAAAATAATGAACGCTTAGAGTTTTTGGGCGATTCTGTCTTAAATTGTATTGTGGCGGAAATCCTCTTTGATAAATTTAATCATCTTGATGAAGGTGATCTGTCTAGAGTTCGTGCAAACTTAGTTAAGCAACAGGCTTTATATGAAATTTCCCAGAGTTTGGCCTTATCTGACTATCTTCGATTAGGCGAAGGGGAATTAAAAAGTGGTGGATTTAAACGACCATCAATCTTGGCCGATACCTTGGAAGCAATTATCGCGGCTATTTTTGTTGAAGCCGGATTTGAAAAAGTAAGAGAGATTCTTAGAAAGCTTTATAGTCACATTTTAGATAATGTCGATCCTAAAACCTTAGGTAAAGACGATAAAACATTACTTCAAGAATATTTACAAGGGCATCAGTTACCACTCCCTGTTTACCAAGTCACAGCAACAACAGGCGTTGCGCATAATCAAAATTTTGAAGTTGAATGTTGTGTTGAGCCCCTCGAAATTCGTGTTTCTGGAACTGGTACTAGTAGACGTGCCGCTGAACAATCCGCAGCCAAGTTAGCACTTATCAAAACGCAAAAAGCATTGCCACAAATCTTAAAGCCTTCAAAGAAACTGACTGCTAAAAAGAAAAAGAGTCTTCTTGAGCCAAGTCAAGGTGATGAACAACTTAACTTAACTTTAAAAGGCTAAAATGACATTTAAATGCGGATCCATCGCTCTTGTTGGTCGTCCAAACGTGGGTAAATCAACGTTATTAAATGCTCTCGTTGGTCAAAAGATTAGTATTACCTCAAGAAAAGCGCAAACAACTCGCCATCGTATTGCCGGAATTAATACAACTGAAAGTGCACAATTTATCTTTTTGGATACCCCAGGTTTTCAAACCCATTTTGTTAGTGCTTTAAATAAATCCTTGAACCGAACTGTCACCAATACGCTTGGTGATGTCGATGTCATTTGCCTTGTTGTGGAGGCAGGCAACTTTACAAAAGACGATGCGCAAGTTTTAGACATGTTATCTGGGGATATTCCAGTCATCTTGATTGCAAATAAGCTGGATGTTTTTGCTAGTCGTTCAGAGACTCCTTCAGATAGAGATTACTATTTGCTAGAGTTTTTAAAAGATATGGCTGGCAAGTTTGAATTTGCAGAAATTGTACCGATGACAGCTAAACATCCTGGCGATGTAGTCCGGTTAATGTCGACAATTGAATCCTACTTGCCAGAGCGTGAGGCAATTTATGATCCCGACACCTTGACGGATCGTAGTGAACGATTTTTGGCGGCTGAAATATTGCGAGAAAAAGTTTTCCGTCATACCGGTGCAGAGTTACCCTATGCTAGTTCTGTAGTGATTGATAAATTTGAACTAGAAGGCAAGATGCGTCGGATTGCGGCAACTATCTTAGTGGATCGAGATAGCCATAAGCCAATGATTATTGGCGAGAAAGGAGAACGTCTGAAAAGAATTTCTACCGAGGCAAGGATTGATATGGAAAAACTATTTGACGGTAAAGTTTTTCTAGAGACTTGGGTCAAAGTTAAAAGAGGTTGGGCAGATGACCGTGTAGCTTTAAGAGAGCAAGGGTTGGAGTAAGTTATGCGGGTGTTAGAAGAGCCTGCCTTTGTATTGCACTCAATCGCCTATAAAGAGACTAGTTTAATTTTAGATGTCTTCACAAGGCACTACGGTAGGATTGCCCTCGTTGCTAAAGGTGCCAAAAGGCCACATTCAGCTTTACGTCCCGTATTACAGCAATTTCAGCCGCTCCATATTCACTTTTCAGGCAAGCTTGAACTCAAAACACTGACCAAGTCCGAGTGGACAGGTGGTGTGGTGCCCTTAGCTGGTGATGCCTTATTATGCGGCTTTTACATGAATGAGTTAATTGTAAAATTTTTAGCTAGGGAAGATGAGCACGAATCATTATTTGATGACTATCATCAAACGATTGCCCAGTTATCTGTCGCTAAAGATCAATTTGAGAAAATTTTACGCCCATTTGAAATTCGCCTCTTACAAGAAACTGGGTATTGTGCACCGCTTGATATCTGCCAAGAAACAGGGGCAGACTTAGATCCAGACTTAGATTATGTTTATCAACCTGAGGTGGGTGTTCGTCCACATGGTCTAAATGACCCACTCTCTTGGCCTATTTTAAAAGGTAAACATTTTTCGGCTCTCGCAAAATTTTATTTGGAAGATCCCGAAACCTTACAATTAAGTAAACCTTTAATGCGTTTTCTATTAGGATTACATTTACAAGACCAAGTATTAACCACTCGTCAGATATTAATTGAATTAAAAAAACTTTAGGAAACTCCATGATCCAAACGATTGATCTGGGCGTCAATATTGACCATATCGCAACACTTCGAAATGTCCGAGGGGTAAGTTACCCTGATCCAATTAGAGCAGCCTTAGAAGCTGAAGAAGCTGGCGCAGATTTAATTACATTACATTTGCGGGAAGATCGAAGACATATTAAGGATCAAGATTTATTTGCTCTTCGGCCCCTACTGAAGACGCGTATGAATCTAGAGTGTGCAATTACACAAGAGATGTTAGACATTGCCTGTCGAGTTCAGCCTCAAGATGTTTGCCTAGTTCCTGAAAAAAGAACCGAAGTTACTACCGAAGGTGGTTTGGATGTATTGGGCAAAATAGAAGAGGTGCGCTCAGCAATCAATACTTTGACCAAGGAAGGTATCAAAGTCTCACTCTTTATTGACCCAGAAATGGAAGTAATACAAGCATGTCGGGATATTGGCGTTGATATTATTGAATTACATACTGGTGCTTATGCGAACGCAACTGGCGATTCCCAAGTTTATGAGTTATTGAGAATAAAAAAAGCTGCAGAATTCGCTCACCAAATTGGTATCAAAGTGAATGCAGGCCATGGTTTGCATGAAGGGAATGTTTGGGATATTGCTCAAATTTCAGCAATTGGTGAGTTAAATATTGGCCACGCCCTCGTTGCAGAAGCTGTCTTTAAAGGCTGGAAAATGGCGATCAAAGATATGAAAGCATTAATGCAAGCAGCGCGTAACCAGTCA
>CAISYI010000003.1 GCA_903889595.1 uncultured beta proteobacterium | reverse complement strand
GTCACTGGCTTTGCCATTCACATTACCATTTACTTCAAGTCTTGTTGGCTGAGATTTCAAGTTCATCGCCACATTGAAATTTTTGGCCATGGTATTTTTAAATTGACCAGTGGGGATTTGAATTGTAAGGAATTCGTTTTTGATCGATAAGGTCGCATCTACCTTTTCGATCGGTAGCCACTCACCTGGAATCTCATTTCTGATAGGTAAGGGCCTAAAAGTTACGTTTTTGAATTGGGAAGAGATTAAAAACTTACTACTGGATTCTTTTCTGAAAGGAATATCGTTTGGATCCCCGTCAATCCTTATGTTTCCCGACGCTAGAGTTCCGTCGATAATAGTACCTTGAATATATTTAAGCGCATCAACCGAGATAGTATTTGGTAGTAAATTCATTAAATAAGGAAGTTGCGTATTATTCAGACTCATATTGAGATCGATTTTCCCTTTACCTCCTTTAGTTGGCAAAAGATACTTTACGACCCCTTGAAGATTTAGCATCTTATTCGCAATGACAAGGTCACTTAATTGCACGTCTAAACTCTTATCATTATTATGATGCCAATCCAACATCCCTTTCGCCACCTCAAAGTCAAGGTTTTTTGCAGTGATGAAGTCACCAGCTTGAATTCGAATTTGTGGGGAGTTGACAATAATATGACCCGAAGAGTCCGTAGCTGAAATTTCCCCATTGAGATTTTGAATACCAGGAATCATCGAAGTAATTTCATTCCAACCAATTCCCCTGAGCATTCCATGGAATTCAATAGTGGGTTGAGGATTGATGCTGGACTTCAATTTATCCAGGGTAGAGGGATTGTAATTATATTTTGCAACTAAATCTTTTACATCCCCATGTATTGCTAAATCTCTCAAAGTTTTTAACCATTGACTTGGCAAAGGAAGGCTGAGGGCTAACTGATTGATAGGTTCTAACTTTAAAAGCGGCGTTTGTATAGAAAGATGGGTGAATTCATTACTTGTATTTGGAATGGCAAATTTAAGTTCAATATCCGTCAAAGAAGTATCAGGATTTTTTGCATTGCTTGTACTCCATTGAAAATTTTTGGTAGATAAAACTTGTTGATTATCTTCAATCCGATGTTCCAATTGAGTATTGAGATGCTTGAGTAATAAATTATTTTTTGAGTTTTTCCAATAAAAATTAATGTCGTCTGCGTTTAAAAAAGTAGTACCTTTTGTCAGACCACCAAAGAAAAGGTCATATTCACCACGGAATTCAAGCCCACCAATTTTTCCTCGTGCTGGAATATTCGTCAAATCTAATAATTGTTTTATATCAAGATTATTAATTGACCAATTAAAGTGCCCCTGCCAATTTTTGATATTTGTTTTACTTACCCCAAAGCGATGTTTAAATTCCCCATTTGCAATTAAATCTCCGTTTAAGTCCTTTGAACTTAATTTAAGATCAAAATGATGGTCAAAGTTTTCGTTTTTGAGAGCTATTTGTTCAACTCTTAGTGAAAAATTGGCCTCCTCTTCAAATTGATCATGAATCTCCAGGAGGAGATCCCCGATATGCAAATTACTCTCACTCATAATCCAGGATAGTGTTTGAGAATCCTGACCAGTGGGTTGAATCGTTACTCCCCCGATGTTCCAAACACCTTTTTTGTTTCTAGATAAGAGAATCTTTATACCTTGAGAGGATAAATGTTGAAAATGGGGAGATAACTCCCAAAGACTATTCCAGTTAATCACTCCATCAACTTGGGGAATCTCTAATAAATTATTTTGAATTAATCCAATTTTATTGATTGAATCTACAACTTCTGAAGGATTTGATATTCTGATATTTTTAATCGCAAATGCGGGACGATAGTCTTTCCAAGAAGTCGTTATTTCACCGATTTGAAAATCAGCACTGATGGATTGACTAATGACTTGATTAATTTGAGGTAAGTAATTAGGGACGAGTGGCCACAAAAGAAATCTGATTATGATTTGAGAAAAAATGGTGACAAATAAAAATACGCCAACACCGAAGTAGGTAGAATAGATAATGAACTTTTTTCCGGTTAAAAAAAGTTTGTCTAGTTGAAGTTTTTGAAGCATTTGAAGCATAATTACTCGGTTTTTGCAGTGCAAAATAGATGGGACAAATTAAACCTTATTATCTACTAAAGCGATGAGTGCCGATCGTTTTTGAAGATTCCTTAATATTTTGGAATTTATGTCTACCCCAATTCAAATTAGTAAAGATTTTTCTCAGTACGTACAACAGTGGTTGAGGGCTAATCCAGCTTGGGAGCAATGGTTAGAGGAAAAAACTCATCAACCATTATTTATTCCTGAAATTGAACTCATTTTCGAGAAAGAATTGCCAACTGATCAATGGCTACATTTTGATGAGGTGAGTTTTCTGGCAAGTTTAAGAATAGCTAGACAAAAAGTCATGCTATGGCTGGGTGTCCGAGATATTGCAAACTTAGCTAGCTTAACTGAAGTCATGTTGGCGGTGACAGAGATGGCGCATCTTGGGTTACGTTATGCCAGTGAATATGCTCAAGAAGCCTTAACGACTCAATATGGATTACCGCAAAATGCCGATGCTCAGCCAATCCCATTGTGGATTATTGGCATGGGAAAGCTGGGAGCTAAAGAACTAAATGTCAGTTCAGATATTGATTTAATTTTTTTATATGAGTGCGATGGCACCACTGCAGGGGGAAATAAGCCCATCTCTAACCATGAATGGTTTGAGCTACAGGGTAAAAAAATTATTCGTTACTTAACCGAGTTAACTCCCCAGGGTTTTGTTTTCAGGGTAGATATGCGTTTACGACCAAATGGCGATTCAGGACCGTTGGTTTCTAGTTTGGACATGTTGGAAGAGTACTTTCTTGTGCAAGGTCGCGAATGGGAGAGATACGCTTGGATAAAAGCGCGCTTAGTTTATCCTCTCGAAGTAGCTGACAAAAGTGGCTTTCCAACAAATTTACACGCAATTGTTACTCGCTTTGTGTATCGTAAGTACTTGGATTTTGGAATTATTGACTCAATTAGAAGGCTTCATCGACAAATTCGCCATGAAGCTAATTTGCGGGCACATCAATATCCTGATAGAGCCTTTGACATAAAACTAGGTAAAGGTGGAATTCGTGAAATTGAGTTTTTAGCCCAAATGTACCAACTTATCCGGGGTGGTGAAGAAAGTACATTAAGAACCCGCTCGACCGTAGAAGTTATTGGTCACATTGAGCGCTTACAACTCATACCTTCCGATATGGCAAAGGCGCTATTAAGTGCATACGCCTTTCTGAGAAAGTTAGAGCATTTATTGCAATGGCGAAATGATGCTCAAGTCCATTATTTGCCAAATATACCTGAGGTGGTTTTACAAATTGCAATTCGTCTAGGATTTTCTAATAAAGGGCAGTTTGAAGAGGAGCTTGCAAGACAACAGATGATTGTGGCAAGTTATTTCTCTGAAGCTTTTACTCTAGACTCTCAAGATGAAGAATTGATTCAGTTAAGTCCATCAGGAAGTTTTGAGCAATATCCTCAATTTCAACAGAAATTAGAGCAAGTAAAGTCATCTAATCGCTTTGCTTTAGTTAGTGAGATAAGTAAGCAAAATTTCGACTTTATCTTACTCTATGTCTTAGATCACCACCCTCAAATTCAAGAGGAAACTTTACTAAAGTTGCTTGATTTGTTAGAAGTTATTTTTCGAAGATCATCCTACCTTTCGTTACTAAAAGAATATCCGAAAGCGATTGAACGTGTAATTCGTTTATTAGAGGCATCAAATTGGGCATCTCAATATTTGATGAAGCACCCACATTTACTAGATGATCTATTGTTGAGTGTTAACGAGCAAACCTCTGAGAAACATGAGGATACATACTGGACGCAGTGGCAAACTGATTTAGAAAAGAAAATTTATTTCATATTGCATACGGATCAGGATGAGGAAGCGGTTTGGAATACTCTAAGACAAGCCCATCAATCAGAAATATTTCAAATCTTACTGGCCGATTTAGGCGGCTTCAGTGTTCCCAAATTATCCATTGAAAAAGTTAGTGATCAGCTATCCATTTTGGCGGACATCATTATTTCTGTAACCTTGAATTTTGTTTGGGAGGGACTAAAAAAGAAGTACCAGATTACAAAACCATTGAATGAATTCGGATTCGCTGTGATTGCCTATGGAAAGTTGGGTGGCAAAGAATTAGGTTATGGATCTGATTTGGATTTGGTGTTTATTTATGACGAGTCATTAACTCATTTTTCGAGTGATGAGCTCCAACCGATATTCGTCAACTTGGTACGTAAATTCATCCTTGCTCTAACTACAGCTACTCGAGCGGGCGTGTTGTTTGACATCGATACACGCCTAAGACCAAATGGTGAGGCAGGGTTGTTAGTAACAAGTTTGCAGTCTTTCGAAAACTATCAAAAGAAAATTGGTGCAAACACTGCTTGGGTTTGGGAGCATCAAGCATTGACTAGGGCAAGATTTTGCGCTGGGGACTTACGTGCTGGCTTGCAATTTGAAAAAATTCGTAATGAAGTGCTATCTCTTGCGAGGGATGGCAAGGAACTTACCCAAGAAGTGATTTCCATGCGAGAAAAGCTCCATCTTGGTCATCCACATATTGGGACAAGTTTTGACTTAAAACATGATGTGGGTGGCATGATTGATATCGAATTTATGATTCAATACCTAATCTTAAAAAACGCGTATCAAGAGCCTTCACTACTTAAAAATATTGGTAATATTGCATTGCTAAGTGAGTGTGCAAACTGCCATCTCATATCCAATGAGGATGCTGTAAGTGTTGCAGATGCCTATCGTTTATTTAGAAAATTACAACATCAAATTCGGTTAAACGGTATTCAAATCAGACAACTAGAAGATTCTTTAATGAGTAAAGAAATTGAAACCGCAAGACAGATAGTAATGAATCTTTGGCATCGCTTGTTGCTAGATGTCAAGTAACTCTCTAGCGTGCCGAAGGGTCGTGGGTGTCATTTCGACTCCACCTAACATTCTGGCAATTTCATCGACTCGCTCTGATCGGTTGAGAACTTCAATTTTACTGATTGTTTTACCATCGATTAAAGATTTTTGAACGCGCCATTGGTTATCACCTTGTGCAGCAACTTGTGGCAAGTGCGTTACGCAAAGAACTTGATGAGATTGGCCCAGTTGTTTAAGAAGAGCACCAACTGTTTGAGCTACTGCACCACCGATTCCAGAATCAACCTCATCAAAAATTAATGTTGGGGTTGCACTAGATTTGCTTGCAATCACAGCAATTGCTAAGCTAATGCGAGCCAGCTCACCGCCCGAGGCTACTTTTGAAATGGGGCGTGGTTTAACGCCAGGGTGCCCAGCAACTAAAAAGTCAATTTGCTCAAGTCCATAGGCGCTTGGTTTTTCAAGAGTGGTTAGTTCAACTTCAAATTTTCCACCACTCATTGCCAAAGTTTGCATTGAGTTTGTAATGGCTTCTGAAAAATGAAGCGCTGCTTGATGGCGTGCTTTACTTAATTCGTTGGCTAATTTTAGATAGGTACTTTCTTTGCTTTTTGATTCTTTTAATAAAGACTCAATATCTTGTGCAGCATTCAGGTTAAAGAGTTGATTTTTTAACTCATCCCATTTAGAGGGTAATTCCTCAGGGCTACAGTGAAATTTCTTGGAGCAACGATAATACCCCTGAACCCGTTCATCCAACTCAGACAAACGATCCGGATCTAAATCCAGTTTTTGTAAATATCGGTTAATGGTATGGGCAGCTTCACTTAAATGAATATGAGCTGAATCTAATCCCTCTTTTGCTTCATTTAACGATATATCCATATCTGTTAAATCTTCTAATAAACTTTGCGATTTAGCGAGTTGATCCAATATGGAATCTTCTGATTCTGATATTAACTGGACGAGTTCTTGAGAACCATCAATTAAGGAGGCTGCATTTGATAGTCTTGAGTGTTCTACTTGTAAATCATCCCACTCATTTAAGATAGGGGCGAGCACGTTTAACTCTTCGAGTTGCCACTCTAGTTGCTCTTTTTCTTTTGCAAGATTGAGACCTGCTGTCTTGGCTAATTGAATTTGTTTCTCAATGACTTGCCAATCTCGGTAAGTTGCTGAAACCTTACTAACTTGTTGAGAAAGATTGGCATGACTATCTAATAAGTCGCGTTGAGCACCGGGTTTCAGTAAAAGTTGATGTTGATGTTGACCATGAATATTGACTAAATATTCGCCAATCTCTTTTAATTGACTTAAGGTTGCAGCGCTACCGTTGATAAATGCTTTAGTACGACCGGATTGGTCAATTGTTCTTTTTAAAAGGATGGATCGACCCTCTTGCTCGATTGGGAAGTCATAAGTTTCTAAAAGAGTATTCACAGAGGTTAATAAATCATCAGCAACAGAAAAATGAGCAGAAATCTCTGTACGGGTACAACCTTCTCGGATTTGGCTAATATCAGCCCTTTCCCCCATTGCTAGAGCAAGAGCGTCGAGTAAGATTGATTTACCAGCCCCAGTTTCGCCAGTCAATACTGTAAAACCTGATCCTAGTTCAAGTTCTAAGTGATCGACAATCACAAAATCACGAATATCTAAACTTTGTAACATAATCAAAAATTACTAGGATACTCGTTCCAGTGAAGTTTTTCGCGAAGTGTTCGGTATTCACTATGACCAACTGGGTGTAATAAGATGACTGTTTGGGCAGATTTTTTGACTGTCACTCGATCTCCCGTTTGAAGAATCGTTAAAGTCTGCATGTCAAAGTGTACGGTTACGTCTCGCCCGCCCGCAATCTCAATAGAAATCAGGGCATCATCTGGCAACACAATGGGGCGATTTGATAAAGCATGGGGGGACACAGGCGCTAAAACTATCCCGGCTAATCTTGGATGCAAAATTGGTCCACCAGCAGATAAACTGTAAGCAGTAGAGCCAGTAGGTGTTGCAACAATGAGGCCGTCTGAGCGTTGGTTGTACATAAAACTACCATTTACTTCAACTGCTAATTCGACCATCCCTGATCGGCTTGAACGGTTGACGACTACATCATTGAATGCGGTGCCTTGATGGGCGAGAGAGCCGTTACGAATTACTTGTGACTCTAGTAAGGTTCTGGTATCAGACTCATATGCACCGTTTAACATGGCTGGTAAAAGTACATCGATATCATTAAGTGGAATATCGGTCATATAACCTAAACGACCCATGTTAATGCCAATGATTGGAATATTTAATCCAGCAACTTTGCGTCCTAAGCCTAGGAGTGTGCCGTCGCCGCCAATAACCACCACGATATCAATTTTGCCAGCAAAATCGTCTGCTTTGATTATTGGGAGGGACTTCAATCCAGTCTGTTCGGCTGTTTCCGACTCCAAATATACATTAAAACTGTTCTCCAAAATAATTTTGGAAACATTTTCCAGAATACGGTCGACGCCATCAGCTTGAAACTTGCCTACAAGAGCAACATTGGAAAAAGGTAGAGGAGAGTTTTTTTGGATTGACATTCTTCGATTAAACCATAGAGACATTTCTCTTACAATATTTTAAATTTGTCTTTAGGAATACTCAGTCATTTTAAAAGATATTTTTTTTTCGTTCAAATTACTTTTAAAAAGGGGATAACTTGACGATGCACTGAAATCATTCCTAAGTTAAATGACGAAAATCGACGCATGTTGGTAAAATATCGGCATGATGGATAAAAGAGCGCGTGAACTATTAAAAACACTGATTGAACGGCACATTTCCGAAGGTCAACCGATCGGATCTCGTACCCTTTCTCGCCATTCTGGACTAGATTTATCTGCTGCAACGATCCGTAATGTAATGGCTGACTTAGAGGAGCTAGGATTTGTCATGAGTCCACATACCTCTGCAGGCAGGGTGCCTACCCCTAGGGCGTATCGTTTATTTGTGGATACGATGTTGACCATCAAACCTCTAGATGAGATTGGCCATCGAGAATTATCTGCTGAAATTGTGCCAGACTCCCCGCAAAGGGTGATTGCAGGTGCTGCACAGATGTTGTCACAATTGTCGAATTTTGCAGGCGTAGTTTTAACACCTAGGCGCAGTGAGGTATTCAAGCAAATTGAGTTTTTACGCTTATCTGAGAAAAGAATCTTGCTGATTATGGTCACCCCACAAGGTGATGTCCAAAATAGGATTTTGATTACAAATAAAGACTATTCTCCTTCCCAACTTGTTGAAGCGAGTAACTTTATAACAACAAACTTTGCAGGCCTAGACTTGCAATCAGTTCGTAATCGTGTAAAAAACGAACTTGAGGGTTTACGGGAGGACATTACTGCTTTGATGAGTCAAGCAGTTGAAGCTAGTTCAAACACTTTGGCCGATCCCCAAAATAATATGGTTATCTCTGGTGAGAAAAAGCTTCTAGAAATTGGTGAATTAGTCTCTGATATGGATAAAATAAAACGACTTTTTCAGGTTTTTGAAAAACGTACTGGTTTATTACAACTATTAGATGTTTCTAGTAGGGCTGAAGGCGTGCAAATTTTTATTGGTGGTGAAAGCGATCTAGTCCCACTCGATGGAATGGCAGTCATCACTGCGCCGTATAAAGTGGATAATATTATTGTTGGAACACTGGGTGTAATTGGGCCAACTCGCATGGCGTACGATAGAGTAATTCCGATTGTGGATATTACTTCGAAATTGTTAACGAGCGCTTTGAGTCAAAATAATTAAGAGAGAATGGCTTGGAAAATTTAATTCTAGATAAAGATAAAGCGCATGCAGTTTCCCAAAAGGTTGGTATTTTATTAATCAATTTAGGTACTCCTGATGCACCAACGGCAAAAGCTGTCAGACCTTATTTGAAACAGTTTCTCTCTGATTCAAGGGTCGTTGAAGTGCCTAAATTCATTTGGTGGTTTATTTTGAACGGGATTATTCTGCCATTTCGGTCAAGCGCTTCAGCCAAAAAATATGCAAGTGTGTGGATGGATCAAGCCAGTGGCAGCGGCGCTCCGTTATTTGTCCATTCAAATAATCAAAGTATTGGTTTGCAACAAAAACTTGCAAGTAATGAGTCAACTAAAGACGTTAAGGTGGCTTTAGCAATGCGCTATGGCAATCCTTCCATTGAAAAGGTCATGAACGAATTAGAAAATGAAGGTGTTAATCGCCTCTTGGTTCTGCCTCTATATCCGCAATACTCAGCAACCACAACGGCTTCTAGTTTTGATGCTGTGTTTGAGGTGCACTCAAAAAAAAGAAACCCTCCAGCATTAAGGATGGTTAAGAATTATCATGACCATCCAGCCTACATAGCATCTTTGGTCAAACAGGTACAAGATTATTGGGGTGTCCATGGCACACCGGATTTTAAAAATGGAGATAAGTTTGTCATGTCGTTTCATGGAGTGCCAAAAAGAACACTATTAAGAGGCGATCCTTACCATTGCGAGTGTCATAAGACGGGTAGGTTGTTGAGAGAAGCTCTTGGATTGTCTAGTGAGGAAGCAATTCTGAGTTTCCAATCTCGATTTGGTAAAGCTGAATGGTTAAAACCCTATACTGCTCCATTATTAGAATTACTTGGTAAGGCTAAAACAAATCGATTAGATATCTTTTGTCCAGGTTTTCCAGCGGATTGCCTAGAAACCTTAGAAGAAATTGCTATGGAAGGTAAGGAAATCTTTACCCACGCGGGTGGGCAGGCTTATAACGTAATTCCTTGTTTAAATGATCAAGAAACTTGGTTAGATGGTCTGCATACCATTGCTCTTGAAAATATTGCTGGTTGGCAAACAAAAGTACCATCCGCCTCTGAAATTACAAATCGAATTGCGATGGGGCAAGCGGCTGAAAAAATAATGTTGGCCCCGTAAATAAGAGGTTTTTTTAAAAATTCCTTTATTTCCTCTTGAATTCACTCAAATCGACCCTATCTATAGGGTACTAGTGGTTATTTATCCTTAAATTTTTTGTAAAGTATTGATATGACTGAAGAAATTAAACAATCTGATCCGGCGTTTGCCGATGAAACAATTCCTGTGAGTGCATTACATGACGAGCAGTCGACAACTTTCACTTTAGAAGTTCAAATCGAAGAACTAAAAAAACAATTAGATGAAGCACGGGATGCGCATTTAAGGGCAAAAGCTGAAACTGAAAATATGCGTCGCAGAGGTATCGAAGACGTATCAAAAGCGCACAAGTTTGCGATTGAGAGTTTCGCAGAGCACCTATTGCCAGTAATGGATAGTATGCATGCCGCTTTGACTCATCATCAAGGCGACCTAGAGAAGTTAAAGGAAGGTGTTGAATTAACTTTAAAGCAACTTTCTGGCGCTCTTGAAAAGGGAAAAGTTCTAGAAGTTAATCCAGAGGCAGGATCTAAATTTGATCCTCATTATCACCAAGCTATTTCCATGGTGCCTTCTGAACAAGAAGCGAACACTATTGTGACTGTTTTGCAACGCGGCTATTCCATTGCTGACCGAGTATTACGCCCCGCACTCGTGACAGTTAGTCAGCCGAAATAAAAAACAACTTAATAAAAATCAAATAAATTGAGCTTTTGCTCTTGAAATTGTTAAGTTCAACCTTATTTAATAATTAACTAAATTACTTTATTGAAAGAAATATATTATGGGAAAAATTATCGGAATTGACTTAGGAACTACCAATTCTTGCGTTTCAGTAATGGAAGGCAATACTCCTAAGGTGATAGAAAATTCAGAAGGTGCGCGTACAACCCCTTCAATTATTGCGTACATGGAAGACGGCGAAATTTTGGTTGGTGCTCCAGCTAAACGCCAATCCGTGACAAATCCAAGAAATACGCTCTATGCTGTTAAGCGTTTAATTGGACGTAAATTTTCAGAAAAAGAAGTACAAAAAGATATCGATTTGATGCCTTACGCTATTTCCAAAGCTGACAATGGCGATGCTTGGATTGATATCCGTGGCACAAAATATGCTCCTCCCCAAATTTCTGCAGAAGTTTTACGCAAAATGAAGAAGACTGCTGAAGACTATCTAGGCGAAGAAGTGACTGAAGCGGTTATTACTGTTCCAGCTTACTTCAATGACAGTCAAAGACAAGCAACGAAAGATGCTGGTCGTATCGCTGGATTAGAAGTAAAGCGTATTATTAACGAGCCAACTGCAGCTGCACTTGCTTTTGGTCTAGATAAGCAATCAAAAGGCGATCGTAAAATTGCGGTTTATGACTTGGGCGGCGGTACTTTTGACGTTTCAATTATCGAAATTGCTGACGTAGACGGAGAAAAACAGTTCGAAGTTCTCTCCACGAACGGTGATACTTTCTTGGGTGGTGAAGATTTTGATCAACGTATTATTGATTACATCATTTCTGAGTTCAAAAAAGAACAAGGCGTTGATTTAAGTAAGGATGTACTAGCACTCCAGCGCCTAAAAGAAGCAGCTGAAAAGGCTAAAATTGAGTTGTCTTCAAGCCAGCAGAGCGACATTAACTTACCGTATATTACTGCTGATGCTAGTGGGCCTAAGCATTTAAATATCAAGATGAACCGTGCTAAGCTCGAAAGCTTAGTTGAAGACTTAGTTGCTCGCACGATTGAGCCTTGCCGCATTGCGATTAAAGATGCTGGTGTCTCATTGACTGATATCCAAGACGTGATTTTAGTAGGCGGTATGACCCGGATGCCAAAAGTTCAGGAAAAAGTAAAAGAATTCTTCGGTCAAGAGCCACGTAAAGACGTAAATCCAGATGAAGCAGTTGCTGTTGGAGCCGCAATTCAAGGATCCGTATTATCTGGCGACCGTACCGATGTGTTGTTATTAGACGTAACACCTTTGTCTTTGGGTATTGAGACTTTGGGCGGTGTAATGACTAAGATGATTACAAAAAACACAACAATTCCTACAAAGTATGCTCAAGTGTTTTCGACCGCTGAAGATAATCAACCAGCTGTAACGATTAAGGTTTATCAGGGCGAGCGTGAAATGGCTAGTGCCAATAAGACTTTAGGTGAGTTCAATTTAGAAGGTATCCCACCATCAAGTCGTGGTACTCCTCAAATTGAAGTAACTTTCGATATCGATGCAAACGGTATTCTCCACGTTGGTGCGAAAGATAAAGCAACTGGTAAAGAGAACAAAATTACGATTAAAGCGAACTCTGGACTTTCTGAAGAAGAAATTCAACAAATGGTCAAAGATGCAGAAGTGAATGCTGAAGACGATCGTAAATTACGTGAACTAGTGGACGCACGGAATACAGCAGATGCGCTCATCCACTCTACTAAAAAGTCTTTAGATGAGCATGGTGCTTCATTAGATGCTGGTGAAAAAGAGAAGATTGAAGAAGCGCTGAAGACTTTGGAAGAAGTTGCGAAAACTGGTACGAAAGAAGAAATCGAAGCGAAAACTGAAGAACTTGGTAAGGTAAGTCAAAAACTAGGTGAAAAGGTTTACGCAGCAATGCAACAAGATGCTCAAGCAGGTGCTGCAGGATCTGCTGATGCAAACCAGAAGCCAAAAGACGATAATGTAGTTGATGCGGACTTTAAAGAAGTCGATAAAAAATAATTCAACACAGTAAATTGAAGGAAATCCTTTGGCTAATAAGCGTGACTTTTATGAGATTTTAGGTATTGCTAAAAATGCCACAGACGATGAGATTAAAAAAGCTTATCGGAAAATGGCAATGAAGCACCATCCTGACCGAAACCCGGACAATAAGGATGCGGAAGCTAACTTTAAAGAGGCTAAAGAAGCCTATGAGATGTTATCTGACCCGCAAAAGAAGGCTGCGTATGACCAGTATGGTCATGCGGGCGTCGATCCGAACATGGGGGGCTTTGGTGGCGCTGGAGCACAGGGCTTTGGTGATGCATTTGGTGACATCTTCGGTGATATTTTTGGTAATGCAAGAGGTGGCGGAGGTCGCTCAGGACCACAAGTGTATCGTGGTGGCGACTTACGCTACAGCATGGAAATCACTTTAGAAGAGGCTGCAAAAGGCCACGAGACGCAAATTCGTGTACCCGGTTGGAATAACTGCGAAACTTGTAGTGGATCCGGAGCAGAGCCTGGGACCAAGGTTGAAACTTGTACTACCTGTGGTGGTCAAGGTCAAGTTAGAGTCTCTCAAGGATTTTTCTCGATGCAACAAACCTGTCCAAAATGTCGTGGACATGGCCAATTTATACCTAAACCATGTAAAAAGTGTAATGGTGAAGGAAAAATTAAGCAGCAAAAGACTTTAGAAGTAAAAATTCCAGCTGGTATCGAAGATGGCATGCGAATTCGCTTAACTGGTCACGGGGAGCCTGGAGTAAATCAAGGCCCGCCAGGGGACTTATATGTGGAAGTTCATATAAAAGCCCATTCTGTGTTTGAGCGTGATGGAGATGATTTACATTTTCAAATGCCAATTTCTTTTGCAACAGCTTGTTTAGGCGGAACTGTAGAAGTTCCAACTTTAGCTGGTAAAGCTAGTTTTGAAGTAGCCGAGGGAACTCAAACAGGAAGAACCTTCCGCCTCAGAGGAAAAGGAATTAAGGGAATTCGGTCCACCATTCCTGGTGATTTGTATGTGCATGTTCAAATTGAGACGCCAATTAAGCTCAATGATCAGCAACGTCAACTCATTCGGGATTTTGATGGCAGTTTAAAATCCGATAGTTTCAAACATAATCCTCAAGAAAAGGGCTGGTTCGATCGGGTGAAACAGTTTTTTAATTAATTAGTTTGATACAAAGCAATGCTCAGGGGCCGGAAAGGTCCCTTTTTTTACCTCTTCAATATACAGTGCAATGGCTTTTTCAATGGTACCTGTTGTCGCTAAGAAATCCTTAACAAATTTGGGCTTGCGTCCCGGAAAAGCACCCAAAGCATCGTGCATAACAAGGACTTGACCAGAACAGTCTGGCCCAGCACCAATGCCAATCGTTGGAATTTTTAAAGCATCTGTAATCTGAGCACCTAATGAACTAGGAATTGCTTCGAGCACTAATAACTGCGCTCCAGCAGCTTCAAGTGCCAGAGCATCTTCGAGGATTTTTTTAGCAGCATCTGCAGTCTTACCCTGAACTTTAAAGCCTCCAAGGGTATTGACTGATTGAGGAGTTAAGCCTAAATGGCCGCAAACTGGAATACCGTGCTGAGTTAAAACTTCAATCATCTCCTGCAAATGACTACCACCTTCCATCTTGACCATTTGCGCACCTGCTTGCATTAGGGATGCTGAATTTTTAACCGCTTCAGCAACACTGGTATAGGAGGCAAAGGGCAAGTCACCAATAATAAAGGCACGTTTTACGCTTCTGGCAACACACTCGGTGTGATATGCCATATCACGAATAGAAACAGGAATCGTTGAAGTATGGCCTTGAATCACATTACCTAAAGAATCTCCAACTAAGATAACTTCAATACCTATCCTATCGAATAACGCTGCAAAACTAGCATCATAAGCAGTTAGAGAGGTAATTTTTTGACCCTCTTGCTTCATTTGCATGAGCTTTGAAATGGTCAAAGGAACAAGGTTTTCAGATAAATTGATATAGCTCATGGGCAACAAACACTAGTTACATTAAAACACCACTATACCTAAAATTTTTACTAGTGTGAAAGATTTGACCCCATAGAATTTGGGCAATATTTATTAGGAAGCTTCTCGATTTTTTGCCATGAAAGATCAGGTAATTTATCCTTCAATTTCCCATGATTGGGTAACTCAATTTCACTATCAATTTCAAGTAATGGTAGTAGGACAAACATCCGTTCTGTTATTTTAGGATGGGGCAGGATTAGCTCAGGAGTATTGTGAGTAATATTGTCATAAATTAATATATCAATGTCTAATGTCCGAGGGGCGTTTTCGTAGGGACGTTCACGACCAAAGCGTTGTTCAACAGACTGACAAAGTCGAAGTAAAACAATAGGATCAAGATCAGTATCAACTGAAATAACGTTATTAATATAATCACCCCCTGTAGCTTCTACAGGAGCACTAATATAAAAACAACTTCTAGCATTGATGGATATTGAAGGATACTGTGCAAGGCAAACAACGGCGTCCGTTAGTATTTGTCTCGCATCTCCGATATTTCCACCAAGTCCTATGTAGGCTCTTGCCATAATTTAAATCCTATCATCTTCTCAACTTACTACTTTAATCAATTTCTAAAAAGATTGCTGAGACTGGTCATCATTTTCTAGAGTCTCTTTACCTTTAACTCCCCGACGTCGACGGCGGCGAGACTTACCAAGTGGTTCAGTAGTTGAGAGTGATCGCACACTTTTTACATCAAGAAGGAGTTTTTCGCGATCTTCAAGATTGCCATTTTGAAAGTTTTCCCACCAATTAGAAAGCTCATTTGGTAGTTCACCTACCTGACATCGTAAGCAAAGAAAATCATAACCCGCTCTAAAACGAGCTGATTCAAGTAGTCGGTAAGGCATTTTCCCAACTCGTTTTTCAAAGCGGGGTTGCAAACTCCAAATCTCACGCATGTCCGTTTCAAATCTTCGCTGGATTGCAAAAACCTCTCTTTGAGCACTAAGAACCTCATCAATTGCATCGTTGAGACAAACGATACTGGGTTTGCCACCTTTTATATTGAGTTTCCAGTGTTGCTCAACTTGGTGCCATAAAAGAGCCGCAAATAAAAATCCAGGAGAGATGGATTTTCCTTGAAGTACGCGTTCATCAGTTCTATCAAGAGCGAGTTTAGCAAAACTAGTTTGATCAGATTGTTCCAAAATAACATCAAGCATGGGTAGTAGACCTTGGTCTAAACCAACCTCTCTCAATTTGATCATACTTGACCACGCATGACCTGACATCAACAACTTTAACATCTCATCAAACAACCTAGCCCCAGGCACATCATGGATTAAGCTAGCAGATTGAGGAATCGGTTCAAGGGTATTTTGCTCTAAAGTAAAACCCGTTTTTGCGGCAAAGCGAACTGCTCTGAGCATCCTTACAGGATCTTCTCGATAACGAGTCGCAGGATCACCAATCATCCTAAGAACCCTAGATGCAATATCTGCCATACCACCATGGTAATCAAGTACTATCTGGGTGCTGGGATCGTAATACATGGCATTGATAGTGAAGTCCCGACGAGTTGCATCTTCGGCTTGTGATCCCCAAACATTGTCACTTAATACACGACCAGAGTTGGCAATGTGTTTGCCTGTTTCAACTAGTAAAGCTCTAAAGGTTGATACCTCGATAATTTCCATTCGATCTCTAGCATGACTGGAATTATTATAAAAAGTAACATGAATTATTTGAAATCGCTTACCAATCACTCTAGATTTTTTAAATAAGGCTTGAACTTGATCTGGAGTCGCATTCGTAGCAACATCAAAATCCTTTGGCTTAATTGCAAGAATTAAATCTCGAACTGCACCACCCACAATGTAAGCTTTGAAACCCGCTTGCTGAAGAGTTTGGGTAACCTTGACAGCATTTGTTGAAATCAGTTTTGGATCAATATGGTGAACTTTTACAGAGATTTTTTTAGGCTGTAATTCATTCGCACTCGAAGGACCATTTACAGACTTTTTGACAGGTTTACCTAGAATTTTTCGAATTATTTTTGAAATCATTGGTTGAACAGTTCTAATATTTGCCAATTTCTATCTACAGCAAGTTGACGTAATCTTGCATCAGGATTAGTGGCTATTGGCGTTTGAACCTTATCAAGCAATGGCAGATCATTCATGGAGTCGGAATAAAAACAACTTTTCTGCAATGTATCCCAAGATAACTGGTGAAGGGTTAACCAAGCTTCTACGTGGGTAACTTTACCCTCTCTAAAGTTTGGTTCACCTGAAACATTTCCAGTAAATGCAATAGGTTGATGGGGGGAAGTGATTTCAGGTTCTGTAGCAATTAAATGTGAAATACCAAAGCGCTCTGCAATAGGCTTAGTAACAAAGCTGTTGGTGGCAGTTACAACGCAGCAAAGATCGCCTAAGTCCTGATGTTTTTTAACTAATGACAGGGCCTCAGGTCGAATCTGAGGCTCAATCACTTCTTGCATAAATTGGCGATGCCATTGGTCTAAAGTATGCTTGGAATGACTTGCTAAAGGTTTTAAGGCAAATTTCAAAAAGCCATATATATCAAGCTTTCCAGCTTTGTAATCGTTGTAAAAACGTTCATTTTCTTGTTCGTAATAGGCGCCATCAACTACCCCAAGTCGAACCAAAAATCTACCCCATTCATGATCGCTATCAACGGGCAATAAAGTGTGATCAAGATCAAAAAGGGCGATGGAGTTATATACGGGAGACTGATTAAGCTGTTAAATGTAATAATTCTTTTAATAAAGGAAGAGTTATTGCTCTTTTAGTTTGTAATGAGTAATGATCTACAGCCTCTATGATACTGATTAAACTTGGTAGATCCCGATAAAAGTGAGTTAACAACCATTGGGGTATGTCAGAAGCGATGTTTAAACCTCTTGCTTTGATGAGTTCCTGAAGTGCTAAGATTTTCTCAGCATCAGTTAAAAAGCTCAGTTCAAAGTTTAGCCCACTTGATAATCTTGATGAGATATCGTCACGAATTTTTAAATGATGGCTTGATTTTGAACCACTCACAAAGATAAATTTTTCTGGAGCACTTTTGTGGTCAATCAGTAATTTGAATAACTGATTAACTTCAGACGTATTCAAGCTTTCGACATCATCAATCAAATAGGCACAGCAATCAGGACCTGTC
>CAISYI010000002.1 GCA_903889595.1 uncultured beta proteobacterium | reverse complement strand
CCCCAAGCCACGGATTATCTACGACATCAAAAATGACTTTATCAGGACCAATAAATTTATTTTCTGAATATCCAAGGGTATTTTTAGGTCTTTTTTCAAAGCAATTTGCGCCCATGGACTGTAATTCCTCGGTAACACCATCTAAGTTCTCTACTACAAATCCTAAATGATGTATGCCTCGAAAATCAATCCCGTGACCTTGATCCCAACCAAAGTGCAAAATGGCAAGACTTATCGTCCCATCACTTAAAAAAACGCCATAGGACGTCTCAGCATTAGAAAATTCTTTTCGGCCAACTTCTTCTAATGCAAATGCTTTTTTATAGAACTCCGCTGTTGCGAAGGGATCTTCTGCAGCAATTGCAATATGTCGAAGCTTGGCCATTTTCTTGAAATATTACAAAGGTCCTAGAGTTGTCGATTCATCTTCAATCGTATTTCTTAAGATACCAATTTGTTCAATTTCTACTTCAGCGATATCGCCAGGTTTCATGAAGATTGGCGGGGTTCTGGCAAAGCCTACGCCGCCCATAGTACCTGAAGCAATAATGTCGCCAGGTTGAAGAGTGGTCCACTCTGTAATGTATTCAATAATCGCTTGAATCGAATGAATCATTTGTGATGTATTAGCCTTTTGCATCACTTGACCATTGAGTCGCATTTCGATATTTAGATTCATTGGATCAGCGATTTCATCAGCAGTGACTAACCATGGACCGATCGCACCCGTTTGTTCAAAGTTTTTACCAGGATTAATTTGACTAGAGTGACGCTGATAATCTCTTAAACAGGCTTCATTCATACAGCTATAGCCGAAGATGTAATCTAAGGTTTTATCCTTTGGTACATACCTACCAGTAGGTTTACCAATCACAATTAACATCTCTGCTTCCCAGTCGAGCATTTGTGAAACCTTTGGTCTCATAATCGGACGTAAATGTCCAGTTAACGACTCCGGCCAACGGGCAAAAATCATGGCACGATCCGGCGCTTTGCGATTACCAATAGCACGGTTTGCCTCATCCACGTGATCGTGATAATTGAGACCCGCACAAAATATTTTTCCAGGATTCGGTACAACCGGTAAAAGATGCAAACCGTCGTAATCAAAATCGCCGTTAGACTCTTTAATCATTGACTCAGCTACTGCTTGACCATTGCCAGCAATAAAACTAATGATGTCAGGATATAGGCCGCCTAAACGAACACTTAAGTCAATCACACGTTGACCTTTTAAAACACCGTAGTGCGCTTTACCTGCGTGTAAAAATGAAACTAACTTCATGGTTGATTCCCTTGTTTTTAAAAATTGATTAAATGGAGTAATTAAGCTGCGTCGATACGGTTCTTCATTTCTTTGCGCCAAGTATCTTGGTTACTAAAACTTGGGTTATCCCGAATCAATGCTTCCGTGTGGGCATAAATCTCTTCATCTGTCTGAGACAAATCGAAAGGTTTGCCGTGGGGTTGAGCAACGTGCCAAGGCGTATCCATGTAGATTTCCAAGCCGTTACCCTCAGGATCGGCAGAGTAGATGGACCAAGCATTACCATGGGTAATTGGAGTAATGTTTGCGATGCCATTCTCAATTAGTCTCTTTTCAATGCGACGTAGATCATTTAATTCATCTACAAAAAAAGACATTTGAAATACTACGCTAGGACCACTTGCTGGATCTTTACCATCAATCAGAACTAATTGATGATGCGCATCATCTGTGCCACTCATGAAAAGAATA
Source organism: uncultured beta proteobacterium (assembly GCA_903889595.1). Classification (GTDB taxonomy): domain Bacteria; phylum Pseudomonadota; class Gammaproteobacteria; order Burkholderiales; family Burkholderiaceae; genus Polynucleobacter. The sequence goes on along the minus strand of CAISYI010000002.1, from coordinate 3,990 downwards.
TTTCGATTGCCAAGCCTTGGAACCTGACCTCTATCGGTCACAATCAAATCAAAGACCGAGGTATAGAACTTTTCCATTTGTTCTAAATTATCGACATACAGACCAAGATGTTTGATTTGTGGAATTTTGGCCATATTAATCTACTTTCATATTGACTGATTTTGCAACGCTTGCGTACTTTGTAATATCCGATTTGATTTTTTCAGTAAACTCTGCAGCTTTAAGAGGTAGGGAATTACATCCCATTTTGCTTAAATTGGTTTGTAAGGAATCGGTATTAGCCGCATCATTTACGGCTTTATAGTAAGCTTCTAAGATTTGCGGAGGAGTATTTGAGGATGCTGCTAAACCATACCAAAAACTTTCGTTAAAGTCCGTTAATCCACCTTCTACAAAGGTAGGAATATTGGGGAGTTGAGACATACGTTGTGCAGTTGTTACGCCGATTGCTTTTAGTCTGCCAGCTTGCACATTAGGGATGATCGTAGCAGGGGTACCAACATAGATAATCGAATCTTGTCCACTCATGACGTGGGCAACTGCTGGACCTTCTCCTTTGAACGGAATATGTGTCATCTTGATGCCAGCTTTTGCATTCATCATTTCAATGAGCATATGCGAGAAAGAGCCATTCCCGCTAGAAGCACCAAAGACACTTTGCGAATCTTTCTTTAAGGCAGCAATAAATTCAGGCATATTGTTTGCAGGAACTTTTGAGCTTGCAATCATGACAAGGGGAACTTCGCAAACTGAACCTAAGGGCTTGAGGTCTTTTAAAGGGCTATAAGAGAGCTTTTCATAAACAGCAGGATTTATAGCCATTAATGAGGTATACACCAAAATTAAATTGTAACCATCCGCTGGAGAGTTCATCAGTACATCTACACCTAAGCCACCATTGATACCAGGTTTATTGTCCACAATGACGGGCTGGCCAATTTTTTCAGATAAAGCTTGACCAATGGTTCTGCCAATCGCGTCAGCTCCACCACCGGCTACCTGAGGAATAATTAACCGAACGGGTTTGTTCGGAGTCCAAGGAGCGGTTTGGGCAAAAGCATTGAGTTGCAATAACCCAAGTAAAAATAGAACAACTATTTTATGGTTCATTTTTTGTCTCGTATTTGTAATGTAATTATTTATTTATTATGATACAAATTTTTTCAAATAGGAAACTGTTTTTGTTGCATGCCTCAAGATCTTCTTATTAACAGTAGAGTTAGTGTTTTCCCTAGTTTAATGAATCAAGCTGGATATTTTCTACATTCTTAAAACCACCATTTTTATTTTTCAATAAGAGGTTGAACCTTACTCGCGCGGGGAGATTTTTGAAAACTCGCTCTTATTTCTTCAATCGATTTTGGGGGAAACACTTCTTTATAAGGTCGAGTGACTTCACTTACCAAAACACCTTTTTCAAAGCGAAGCGTAAGGTATTTCTTGTAAGAGTTTGTCATGCCTTGGTCTTTGCCCTTACCTTGACCAAAATTGATTTCGCCGCTAAACCAATCGGCAAATAGTTGGCCGTTCATTGCTTCGGGAAAGATATCCAATAATTTAACGTTGATAACTAATGGTCGAAGCACATCCTCGTAAATAAAACAGGGTTCAGAGTCAAACTCATGCTCAAGTTCAAGCCATTTTTTATTAAAGCTTCTGACTCGTCTTTTCTTTAGGCGAGTTGGATGTTGGATATTGGCATCTAACTCAGTTAAATATAATTTACTATCTTCAATATTCCAAGTCCCGTTATATCCTCTTCTGCACATGCTTGTAACTGATACAAATTTAGGCACCTGAGGATGATGGGCTAGTGGTTGGTCATTACTGAATAACTCTTTATCTTGATAGAAAAATCGTTCAGATAGTTGGAATGTCATTCAAAGCTCCAGGTTAGTTAAGTTTTTTACCCCTATAACTAGCCTAGCATAATGGCATTCCACATTATGAAATAAAAAGTTTTATTTCAAATTGTTATTAAATCAAATTTTCTTTTCCTAAAACCCCTCTTATTTTTTTAAAACATGTTTTGGGATATATACGTCCCCATCCATAATCCTTCTTGAAGATCCAACTACTTGGGATTTAGTTAAACGAAATTTACCTTGTTCATTTTTCTGAACCTCAATTTGAAAGGGAGTTACTCCTGAAGGATGACCAATTCTTACTGTTCCGGTTCGTTTGGCTTCTTCACTAACAACTTCATTAACGACGGTACCCTCCACTAATGCAGCGGCACTTACACATATTCCACCTGTTACTGCATAAGCTTTATGCATGACAGTTAATGCTTTTGTACGCGCTAAAAAGTCAAATTCATTTTTTTCAATCGCAATCCCATCACTGGTAATGTAATTAGTGGAAGGAGCTACGATTGCAACTTTTGGAATACCTGCAGCGACTTCTTCTAAGGTTTGAGTAAGACCCATGATGATCGAAGCTTTTGCGCGAATTTCTTCCATTAAGGGTAATAATTTAGAAGTGGTTATTTCATCCAAAGGCATTTCTTTAGCAGTAAATCCAATATCTGCTGCTTTCACAAACACACCTGGATTAGATGCATCAACAATGCTTACTTGAATCTTTCTTCCGTCATTTAAGGTCATCTCGTCTTTTACATTGCCAGTGGGTAATAGGCCATCAGTTCTAGAACCACCGGAATCTTCAAAATTCAGAAAAATTTTCGATGTTTTCCCAGGTACTCCATGATGTTTAAAATCACCATCTGTAACGGCTTTACCGCCTTTAACTGGAACTTGGGCTTCGATGATTTTATTAGTATTGGTATTAAAAATTCGGACCGTAGTGAATGGTTCAGAAATATTGACTAATCCCTCATCAATAGCAAATGGCCCTACACCCTGCGAGATATTCCCACAATTGCCACCATAATCAATATCTGAGGTAGCAATGCCAACATATCCAAAGGTGTAATCTACATCAACATTGGCTCGCTCTGAGGGAGCAATAATGGCTAATTTGCTCGTTAAAGGATCCGCTCCGCCAAGCCCATTAATTTGCCTTGCATCAGGACTACCAAAAATAGCTAAGATAACCTTATCTCTCATTTCTGGGTCTTCAGGTAAATCTTTAGCATGTAAATAAATACCTTTACTAGTACCGCCTCGAATAATCGTAGCTTTTATTTTTTCTAAATCAACCATACAATAATTTTCTCCAATTTCAATTATTCTATTTTTATGCCAGCGGCTTTAACTGTTTTATCCGCACTTTCTTGCTCACGTAGTACAAAAGTTGTAAATTCCTTTTGCCCCATTAACATTGGCTCTGCACCTAAGGTTTTAAATCGCTCCTGAATCTCAGGGGAGGTAAGAATCATTTGCGTATCCCTGGATATTTTTTCAACAATATTTACTGGAACACCAGTTGGTGTCCATAAGCCAGTCCAAAAAGTTTCATTAAATCCTGGCACACCTAATTCAGCTATAGGCTGGACATTTGGTAGTAGAGGTGATCTTTTGGCACTACTGATGCCTAAACTAATTACCCTACCTTCTTTTGAAAAACTAGTAGCGGTAGTAATAGGGGAGAAGATAAAGTTCACTCTCCCAGAAATTAAATCTGCGGCTGCTTCAGCTGCCCCTTTATTGGGAATATGAAGTACATCAATCCCTGCCATCAAGCGAAATTTTTCAGTGACAAAATGACCCGCACCGCCAACACCCGGAGTGCTGTACATTAAATCTCCAGGCTTAGCTTTAGCCTCAGCAATTAAATCTTTTATTGATTTGTATCCAGAGTTTGGTAAGACGATTAAAACAAACGGTGCAGAAAATAGAGGAGAAATTGGAGTTAGATCTTTGATTGAATCAAATGGTAGTTTGTTATACAAAACTGAATTAACCACAAAACCATTAGTATGGGCTAATAAGGTATAGCCATCCGCAATTGACTTAGCTACTAAGTTGGTCCCAAGGGTTCCCCCGGCGCCAGGTTTGTTTTCGATAATTACTTGTTGTTGCCATAAAT
>CAISYI010000001.1 GCA_903889595.1 uncultured beta proteobacterium | reverse complement strand
TGCTGCGGAGCGAACGCGCTGCGATTCTGGGGTTGATCCTGGTGGGGCTATTCCTTTTTCAAGCAGCGCTTTACCAGCATTTAACAAACGTCTACGCGCCAGCAAAATACCGTTATCGGTTGAAGTTAAATTTTCTTTAGTTCGGTCCTGAATAGAGCCCATACTTTCTTGCAATGAAGCATCCTGCATCGCAATACCATCAATCCCACTAAAGCTTAAGCCCGCTTTTTGAGCAGCACGATCCATCAAGTAGTCATTTGATTTATTTTGAAGTGGAATAAAAGTACCAGGAATATAACGGACGTGAATGCCTTTACCTTCGCTCATTGCTTGAACTTCTTTATCAGTCAAGTCACGATTAGGATGATAGTCAAAGCTCCAGGCCCAGTTCTGATGATCATTAATCGGCACCCAAAAATGTCCATGGATGGGATGATCGCCACGTGGCGGAATAATCGTATAAGCAGGGAGTAGCCACTGCGTAATGCGCCAATAATACTGATCATCCTCGGCGTTTCTTCGCACACCAATATAAAGGCCACCCTCGGATTCAACTACTTCAAAAACAGGTTTTAAATCACCGAAGTTATATTGATTACCTTTAGATCCTTGAAATAGTGGATCAGAATTTAAATTTTTACCATGCAACCAAGTAACATGACTAGAGTCAATTCCGCCTTCTAAAGCTTGTAACCAATTAGTTTCTTGCAGACGCTTGGTAATAAACCTTCGCTTAGGAGGAGCGAGTGCAAATTCATATTCCGGCAACTCGGGTTGATGCTCAGGAGGCCCCATATAAATCCAAATGACACCACCGCGCTCTACGAGTGAGTAGGACTTTAATTTAATTCGGTCGCACAGTTTGCTCTCTTCTGGTTCAGACGGAATTTCGATACAGTTACCATTCACATCATATTTCCAACCATGGTAGGGGCAACGAATACCGTTCTCTTCATTTCGACCAAACCACAATGAGACACCTCGGTGGGCACAGAACTCATCAATCACACCCAAGCGACCACTTGAATCACGAAAGGCTAACATCTTTTCTGATAATAATTCTAGTCTTACTGGGGGGCAGTCCGGTTCAGCCAACTCCTCAGCAAGCAATGCAGGATGCCAATATCTTCTGAACAAATCTCCCATCGGTGTGCCAGGACCTGTTTGGGTAAGAAAGTCGTTTTGTTCTTTTTTTAACAAATTTATCTCCATCAATGATCGTTGGGATGCATATTTACCCCAATATTTATAACCATTATCTTAAACTATAATTTTTAGTTACTTTTGTTGCTTTGTTTATTTTTTATATTTAGTGAGAAGCATTTGAATAAAATTGAATTGTGTAATGTGTCTGACGTAGAGATAGGTCAATCCCTCAAAGTTGAAAAGAATGGGCTAGTACTTGCTGTATTTAATGTAGAGGGTGAATTTTTTGTAACCGATGATCTATGTACACACGGCCCTGGCTCTTTATCAGAGAGTTATATTTTGGATGATATTGTGGAGTGTAACTTTCATAATGGCTCCTTTAATATCAAAACGGGAGAAGTAGTTTCTGCACCCTGTACGGATCGACTCAAGACGTATCCGGTTACTATTGAAAATAGCTTAGTTTGTATCACGGCCTAAGCTTAAGCCTGAACTTGACTTTGAGAATCCATTTGAAAAATTTACTACTTATATGTCTTTTCTTCGCTCAGTCAATCTTTGCACAGAGTCCTAATACTTGGCCAAATAAGCCTGTAAAAATAATTGTTCCATATGGAGCAGCTGGTAGCTCCGATACTTTAGCAAGAATTATTGCTAACCAATTATCAAAATCACTCAATCAAACTTTTATCGTTGAAAACAAACCAGGCGCCGGTGGGACGATTGGATCAGAATTTGTGTCAAAGTCTGCCCCTGATGGTTATACACTTGTCATCTCAGGAATCGGGTCGCATATTATTGCGCCATTTCAATATGCCAATAAATATGATCCCGTAAAAGATTTCACGCACATTGCTTTTTTAGGTGGTCCTCCTTTGGCGATGGTAGTCAATCCAAGCTTACCTATTACGGATCTTAAAAGTTTTGTGAGCTATGCAAAATCTCAACCCAATGGCATGGTGTATGGCTCACCAGGAATCGGGACCCATGGCAATATTATTGGTCAATACTTTGCAGAAATTAATAATATCTCGCTAGTTCATGTGGGTTATAAGGGTGGTGGTACTGTCGTCAATGATATTGCGGGAGGTCAATTGCCAGCAGGAATCATGACGCTGACCTCTGCAAAAACGCTAGTCATAGGTAACAAACTGCGTTTAATCGCAGTTAGCTCATCAAAACGAATGGCGAACTTTCCTAAAACACCGACTTTTGAAGAATTAGGATATCCAAAACTCACGTCTACCACTTGGTTTAGTGTCTCAGGTCCCGCAGGAATGCCAAGTAGTATTGTAGAAAAATTAAATTCCGCGATTAATCAGTCCATGCAAACACCAGCCGCCAAAGAAAAATTAGAGTTTGAAGATATGGAATTTACTCCTATGACAACACAAGACTTTAATAAGTTTTTTCTAAATGAGATAACGACTTGGGGTCCTATCGCAGTCAAGGTATTGCCTAAATAGTTACTAACTACAACTTGAAGGTATCTACGCCCTCATTAAAGAGGCCAAAATTTACTAATCCTGTGGAAGTTCTAAACAGCCTCAGACAGATGTCTTGAGCTTCACGCTGAAATCCGCTATGCCCATCTTAAACAAAAGTTTAGCGGCAGTGTCCAATGTTT